>JBDTPD010000014.1:0-17818 GCA_039932855.1 Chitinophagaceae bacterium
CAATGATATTTACCTGAAGTATGTAAATCCGAATGCATCTACAAAGAAGATCATTTACATGAATTACCTCGCCGGCATCGTAGTCGTTACGCTGGGAGTGATCATGGGATTCATGGTAAAAGATGTCAATACCGTATTGCAGTGGATCGTATCAGGATTGTATGGCGGTTACATCGCAGCCAATATGTTTAAATGGTATTGGTGGCGCTTTAATGCCAATGGATTTTTCTGGGGAATGATCTGTGGTATTGTTCCGGCTATTGCGTTAGCAATATTAAAAGAAACAGGAAAAATAAGCGGACTCGAACTTTATTACTGGCCAATACTATTTGTTTTATCTCTTGCTGGCTGCATCATTGGAACGTATGCGGCACCTGCAACAGATAGAACTGTATTAAAGGCATTTTATAAAAATGTCAGACCATGGGGGTTTTGGAAACCAGTGCATGTCGAGGTCATGGCGGAGGACCCAACTTTTCAACCAAACAAACGCTTTGGCCTCGACATGTTCAATGTAGTGTTGGGTATCATCGGTCAGTGTTGTCTGACTATTCTACCGATGTATGTGGTGCTGTGGTTGAAATTACCATTATTGATAACAATCATTATACTGGCAATAATAATCCTGATCCTGAAAAGGACATGGTGGAACAAACTTGAAAATTAGAAATTAAATAAGTTGATATGAGAAGTGAATTTTTTTCGCGGCTGACTGCATTGGAGAAACGGTATGATCAGTTGTTGCAGCAACCGAATGAGAAGACAAGACCTGGGAATGGAATCTTTGACCGTTTTAAGAATCCTGTACTGACAGCGGAACATGCACCTCTTTTCTGGCTATACGATTTGAATCCTGAGCGTAATCCATACCTGATGGAACGTTTTGGTATAAATGCCATGCTGAATGCAGGCGCCATCAAATGGAACAATAAATATTTATTGGTAGCAAGAGTAGAATCGGCAGATCGCAAATCATTTTTTGCAGTAGCAGAAAGTCCTAATGGCATTGATAATTTCAAAATGTGGGATTATCCATTGATCATGCCTGAAACAAAAGTGCCAGATACAAATATCTATGATATGCGTGTGGTGCAGCATGAAGATGGATGGATATATGGTTTGTTTTGTACAGAGCGCCGTGATCCACAGGCACCCGGAGCCGATCAAAGCGCTGCTATTGCACAATGCGGTATTGCGCGCACAAAAGATATGGTGAATTGGGAAAGATTGTGTGATCTTGTTACTCCTTCACCACAACAACGCAACGTAGTACTTCACCCTGAATTCGTCGATGGCCGTTATGCATTTTATACCAGGCCACAGGATAGCTTTATTGAAGCAGGCAAAGGTGGCGGTATTGGTTTTGGCTTGAGTGATTCTATTGAAGAGGCTCGCATTGAAAAAGAAATCGTCATCGATCATCGCGTTTATCATACCGTGTATGAAGTAAAGAATGGATTAGGTCCTGCGCCTATCAAAACAAATCATGGTTGGTTACATATGGCGCATGGGGTGAGAAATACAGCAGCCGGATTACGCTATGTGTTATACCTGTTCATGACTGATCTGCATGATCTCACAAAAGTTACTCATAAACCAGCCGGATATTTCCTGGCGCCGGAAGGAGAAGAACGTGTAGGTGATGTATCAAACGTTACTTTCAGCAATGGCTGGATCGTTGATGATGATGGAACAGTCTTTATCTACTACGGCTCATCTGATACAAGAATGCATGTAGCTACATCTACTGTCGATAAGTTATTAGACTATGTGATGAACACAGCACCTGATGGTTTTACATCCGCTGATACAACAAGACGATTAACAGAATTGATTGATAAAAACCTCGCCGAAGAAGTTAGTCACCTGCAAACTACTTCCGGCGATAAAAGAAAAAAATCATGAATAATGCGGGCCTGCAAAAACAGGAGATACAACATGACAGGCTGATTCATTACAAAGAAGAAGTTACACTGGAGCTGCAATCAATTCTTACTTATTGGAGCAAGTACACACTTGATCTTGAGCACGGTGGTTTTTATGGATCGGTAAGTAATAGTAACCGTCCTGACAAAACAGCGCCCAAAGGCATTGTGCTTAATAGCCGGATACTATGGAGTTTTTCCGCAGCGTTCAGTGTTTCCAATAATTCATTACACCTGGAAATTGCTACCCGGGCATTTGATTATATCCTTCAGCATTTTATTGATAAAGAATATGGAGGAGTATACTGGTCCGTCGATACCAATGGAAAGATGATGGAAGGAAGAAAGCAGATCTATGGTCTTGCCTTCTGTATCTATGGTCTTGCTGAATATTATAAATCCACAAAGGAAGAAATAGCGCTCACTATTGCTAATCAATTAGTCGATTCTATTGAAAAACATTCTTTAGATAAAGAAAAAGGTGGCTATATCGAAGCATTTGCCCGCGACTGGCAACCATTGAATGATCTGCGATTGAGTGATAAAGATGATAATGAAAAGAAAACAACCAACACTCACCTGCATATAGTAGAAGCGTATGCAAATCTTTACCAGGCATCGCCTACACCTGCACTCAGAGAAAAGATCATTAATCTGTTAGAAATATTTGACCGTTATCTTATCAATCGGAAAACAAAACATCTCAACCTGTTCATGGACGAACGCTGGCAGATAAAATCAACGTTGCAATCTTTCGGTCATGATATTGAAGCTGCGTGGTTATTGCAGGAGTGTGCTGAAATAATTAATTATAAATTATACATGGATCATTTTCGTGAGCACGCTATTCTGTTGGCAGATGGAGCTGCGCAGGGAATAGATACTGATGGAGGAATGTGGTATGAGTATGAACCAAAAAAGGAACAACTCATTCGCGAAAAACATTCCTGGCCACAGGCAGAAGCCATGATCGGGTTCTTAAATGCATGGCAACTGACCGGTAATGAAAAATACCTGCTTCACTCACTGGATGCATGGGCATTTGTAAAAGAACATATCAAGGATCGTGTCAATGGTGAATGGTTTTGGGGAATCTATGATGGGTATGAAGTAATTGAAAAAGATAAAGCCGGTTTTTGGAAATGCCCTTATCACAATAGCAGAGCGTGTCTTGAAATAATGAAGCGAATAGAACACGGATGACACGGATTGAAATGGATTTGCACGGATTTGATTAACAATAATCAGGAATGCCCTTAGCCCATGGTTTCAACCATGGCTTTGAATCGGCGAAATGCTGTAAAAGGAAAGGTCTGTTCTGGCATATAATAAAATTAAATCCGTGAATATTCTCTTAATCCGTGTCATCCGTGTTCAAAATGAAACATCATGAAAAAAATTCTCCTACCAATAATTGTTCTCGTCCTTGCATCCTGCAAACTCTCGTCTCAGGCTCCTTCTAATATAGTGGCCACTCCGGTTGCTACTAATGTAGGCAAGCTGGATAAGTTTGAATTGAATGTCACACTCACCGCTGGCTATACCAATCCATACGATTACGATGATATAGATATACAAGCCATCTTTATAGCACCAGGCGGAAGAAAGGATACCGTTGATGCTTTTTATATCCAGGATTATACATTGAACACAACTAATGGTAATCTTTCCGCTAATGGATCTGGTAGTTTTCGCATTCGATATGCACCAAATGAAACAGGCGCCTGGCAATATATTGTCAAAGCAACCAATACATCAGGCACTGCCAGTATCGCCAGTCAAAATTTTCAATGCACTACTTCTGCTGCCAAAGGATTTATAAGAAAGAATGAATCAAACTATTTAGGTTTTGATAATAATGAGCAATACATACCTGTTGGACAAAACCTCGCCTGGCAGAACGGTAATATTTATCTCGATTATAAAAACTGGTTACAAAAGTTAAGTGACAATAAGGCTAACCTGATCCGTGTCTGGCAAGCTGTATGGGGCTTAGGCATAGAATGGAAGAATGGTTCTGATGGGTACAGTGGTTTGAAAAAATATAAACAAACAAGTGCTTACTATACTGATTGGTTATTGGATGAATGTAAAAGCAAAGGCGTGTATATGATGCTTTGCATTAATCACCACGGTATGGTATCAACCAACGTTAATACCAACTGGATCGACAATCCATATAACGCAGTCAATGGCGGACCATGTGTCAATACCTGGGATTTTTTTATTAATTCGACTGCAAAGAATTTGCATAAGAATCGTCTTCGTTACATCGTTGCCCGCTGGGGCTATTCGCAAAGCGTTATGAGTTGGGAATTATTCAATGAAGTAGACTGGACAGATAATTTCGATACTTATAAGAATAATGTAAAGGATTGGCATATCGAAATGGCCACTTACCTTAAATCAATTGATGTATATAAACATCTTGTTACGACCAGCTATGCTAACAATGCGTATGATCCGAATACCTGGAACAGTAACGCTATAGATTTTACACAAACGCATAATTATATCGGTTCACCTAACCTGGAAAGCGCACTGGCTGGTGCCTGCAGCGATTACGTCACACAATACAACAAGCCAACGCTCGATGGTGAGTTTGGTATTGATGCGGATAACATCAATTTGTCAACAACAGATCCTACTGGTATTTACATTCACAATAGTATCTGGGCCACTGCTTTTAGTGGCGCTATGGGTGCAGGTATGAGTTGGTGGTGGGATAATTATATTGATCCACAAAATCTGTATCGTCATTATAAGCCGCTGAGTGATTTTTTAGCAACTATTCCGCTGAAGAATGAGAAGTATAAAAAAGTGGCCGCGACAACTACTGGTGGTGGTACTGCTGACCTCTCACTCACGCCAGGGGTTGGATTTGCAATAGCGGGTGCCGGTGCATTCACTATAGATGCAAGTGGTGCCATTACTCCATCAGCTTCTCAGTTATCAAGCTATTTATTCGGTAGTAGTTTTAATACATCGTTTCGCAATCCACCAACATTTACTGTTACATACCCGGTTGCGGGACAATTTAAAGTGATCACGGGTTCTTCTACCGGTACAGCCCCTAAGGTGAATATTTATTTAGACAATGTAAGTGCATTGGATCAATCTGCCGCTGTTAGTGCTACTTATACTATCAATGTTTCTGCAGGTGCACATACGATCAAAGTAGATAATCTTGGTACAGATTGGATCCGTATCTCCAGCTATGTATTTACCAATATCGGTTCGTCATTGAATAATTATGTATTGAAAAATGTTGACTCAACGAAAGCAGCAGGCTGGATACATAATAAGAAATACAATTGGCAAACATCTGGCGCGGCTGGCACTATTGCAGGGGCTACATTAACTATTCCTGCTATGCGCAATGGAACATATAATGTACAATTCAACGATTGCAGTACGGGTGCAGTAACAGGTAATATCAGTGCAAACGCTACAGGTAATAACCTGGTGATCACTTTACCAAACATTGCCTGGGATGTAGCTGTAACCGCCGTCTGGAGCGGGTTTCCTACACCTGTTATTGACATTCCCGGAGCTAAAGGGGTGAAGATTTATCCAAACCCGCTTATACAGGATCAACTATACATTACTTATGATCTCGCAAATACATCAAAAGTAAACATTGATCTTTTCGATATAACAGGTAACATGGTCGCTACTATTTTTCACGGAACACAATCAGCCGGATCAAAAGTGGTTGAATGGAAAAGAACAACCGGTAAAGTAGCAGCAGGTGTATATTTCGTTAAAATGAATATTGGAACAGCTTCGGCTACGCAAAAGATAATTATCAATTAATAAAGGAATGAAATACAGGATCACGGTTATTGTTGCATTAGTAGTCAGCATATCGGCATCTGCACAATATGATATTCTTAAATATGGTGCGATAGGAGATGGGAAAACAATCAATACAAAATCAGTGCAGGCAGCTATCGATGCATGTACGGCTGCTAACGGAGGCACAGTCATTGTTCCTACCGGTGTATTCATCATCGGCACCATTCATTTAAAAAACAATGTGCATTTATTCTTAGAAAAAGGCGGTGTACTGAGAGGTAGTACTAATCTTGATGATTATGAAATCCATATTCCGGATAAACAATACAGTCCTGTTCACAAAGGCATGTTATTTACAGAAGATGCAGAGAACGTAACTATTTCAGGAGAAGGGCAGATCGATGGTAATGGTGATCATTTTTTTAAATTGGATAGTGCAAAGAAGATAGATTCAAAAACTTCAAGATTTACAAGGCAAAAGGATAATTATAGAAAAGTAAGTTCAGGCATCGGCGATGGTCCTGTTGTGCCATTGGATCGCCCTTACCAGATGTTTGTATTCAGTAACTGTAAACGGGTAACAGTAAGAGATATTTTTATTACTAAATCCCCTTTCTGGTGCATGCACTTTGCCGATTGTGATGCAGTAAATGTATCCGGTATCCGTTTATGGAATAACCTGCTGGCGCCAAATGCTGATGGTATCGATATCACCAGTTGCACAAACGTCACGCTTAATAATTGTGATATCCGTGCCGGTGATGATGCCATTGTTGTTACAGGTTACGATCATCACTTTGAAATACCTGGTTATAAGAGATTGCGTCACCCATCGGGAAATATCGTAGTCACCAATTGCAATCTTCAATCTTATTCAAGTGGCATTCGTATCGGATTTCTTGATCAGAATTCTGTCAGCAATATTCATGTCAGCAATTGCAACATTACCAACTCTACAAGAGGCATTGGTATTTTTCTGCGTGATGAGGGTTCATTGGATAATATGACGTTTGATAATATTTCTATCGAGACAGTATTACATACAGGTGATTGGTGGGGAAATGGCGAACCTATTCATATCTCGGCGATCCGTGGAAATGAAAAAGTGAAATTGGGAAAGATCAGTCACGTTCAATTCAGTAACATCATTGCCAAAGGCGAAAACGGAATATTGGTATACGGTACGCCGGAAAGTGTAATTGAGAATCTTTCTTTCGATCATGTATCTGTGACTATTACTGATAGCAAACTGAATGGAGTAGCTGGTGGTAATGTTGATCTGCGTGGTGGCATGGGTGATAGCGCTGTCTTATTTGCCCGTGATCTGCCAGGCATATTAATTCAATATGCAAAAGGGGTAACTATAACGAATGTTAGTCTTGATTGGTCCAATACCAAAGCGCCTTTCTTTACTCATGGCCTCGAAACTGATCATGTTGATGGTTTGTATATCAGGAATTTCACCGGCGCGCCTTCACCAGCTAATAGGATTGCTTATAAAATTTACCTCGCTAACACCACAGGTTTAATAACAGATGACACAAAAGGATTGATGCAGAAAAAAACGAAATGATCCGTTTGATTGGTTATTTTCGAAATGACGATTGCCGTGAGGCGTGAAGCGTCAGACGTGAGTACAAACATCCTATTAAGTACAGCCCTCACGATTCACGTCTCACGATTGACGCTTGCCGACTGGCAGTTATTCAAACTAATAGATATGAAAAAGATTTTTAGCCTTCCTTTGTTGCTTATTCTCTTTGCTATGGTTCCTGCAAAAAAGACAACAATCGTTTTCTTCGGAGATTCTATTACACAACAAGGCGCACAGCCCGGTGGTTATATCAGTCTCATTCAAACAATGTTGAATGACAAAGGACTTCAATCAAAATATGAATTGATTGGCGCTGGCATCGGTGGTAATAAAGTATATGATCTCTACCTGCGCATGGATGATGATGTGATGGCGAAAGAACCAGATGCCGTTGCCATTTATGTTGGTATCAATGATGTGTGGCATAAGGCAACCAGTCGTACCGGAACAGATATTGATAAATACGAAAAGTTCTATGCAGCCATCATAAAGAAATTACAGGCAAAGAAAATTCGTGTGGCACTGTGTACGCCATCAGTTATCGGGGAAAAGAAAAATAATGCTAATCCACAGGATTCAGAATTGAGTGCTTATTCAGATGTGATCCGTAAACTCGCTACTCAATATAATTGTACACTCATCGATCTGCATAAAACATTCGCTGATTATGAAACGGCACATAATGCCGACGATAAAGAATCAGGAGTGCTTACAAAAGATCGCGTACATCTTAATGCTGACGGTAATCAGCTTGTTGCTGATGAAATGATCAAAGGCTTGTCTATCCAATAAAAATAAAACTACATGAAACAGACTCTTCTTGCTATTCTCTCTTGTTGCTCTTTTCTTTCACTAACTGCTCAAACTACTACTAATGATGCAAAAGCAGCGGCTTTGGTGAAAAAAATGACACTGGAAGAAAAGGTGGGACAAATGACTCAGGTAACTATTGCTCTTATCGCTAAAGGTGGATGGAGCGATACAGAAGGTAATGTCGATCCGGCTGGATTAAAGACAGCCGTTATCGATCATCATGTTGGTTCTATACTAAATGTAAATGCACATGCATTGTCAGTGGATAAATGGCATGAAGTAATTACCAAAATACAGGATGAGGTACAGAATAGTCGCTTAAAGATTCCTGTTATCTATGGATTGGATGGTATACATGGTCAGACTTATACATTGAACTCAACCTTGTTTCCTCAAAACCTGGCCATGGCTGCTACCCGCAATCCTGACCTGGTAAGAGCAGAAGCAAAGACAACTGCGAAAGAATTACGTGCCTCCGGTATACGCTGGAATTTTGCACCGGTACTTGATTGTGGTCGTCAGCCATTATGGTCAAGATTTCCCGAAACTTATGGTGAAGATGTTTATATCGGCACCACGCTCGGCAGTGCTGCTATCAAAGCATATGAAGAAGATGGATTAAAAAATCCAACAGCAGTGGCCAGCTGTATGAAACACTATCTCGCGTATTCAGCATCACGCACAGGAAAAGACAGAACGCCTATTTATTTATCCGAAATAGAATTACGTGAATATTACCTGCCACAGTTCCGTGAAGCAATTAAAGCAGGTTCTTCTACTATCATGATCAACTCAAGTGAAATTAATGGTACACCTGTTCACGCTGATAAATATTTACTGACTGATGTATTGAGAAAAGAATTAGGCTTTAAAGGAGTAATTGTAACAGATTGGGAAGATATCAAGCGGTTGAATGATCGTCACTTCGTTGCGCCTACACCACGTGCTGCAGTAGCCATGGCTGTGAATGCGGGTATTGATATGAGTATGGTTCCTTCGGATTATTCTTTTTATGATCTGTTGATTGAAGCAGTAAAGAAAGGTGAAGTGCCAATGAGTCGTATTGATGATGCGGTTACAAGAATACTGGTATTGAAATTAAAACTCGGATTGTTTGATAATCCTTACCCGGAAAAAGAAGCGGCTGCTAATTTTGGGAAACCAGAATATCAGCAGCTCGCATTAGATGCTGCTCACGAAGCAATGACCTTATTAAAGAATGAGAATAATGCATTGCCATTAGCAAAAAATATTAAAGTATTGGTAGCAGGTCCATCTGCACAAAGCATTACTGCACTAAATGGTTGCTGGAGTTATACCTGGCAGGGAAACCAGGAACAATGGTATCCTGCAGACAGCAAAACTATTTTACAAGCTATAAAAGATAAAGTAGGAGAGGGCAATGTTATCACGACTACTGAAAAAGGATTTGATAACGCGGCCAATTATGATGCTGATAAATTAAAAGCTGCCGCTGCTGATGCAGGTGTCATCGTATTGTGTTTAGGAGAAAATGCCTATGCTGAAAGTCCTGGTAATATCCGTGATCTTGTTTTACCAGAAAATCAGTTGAATCTCGCAAGAGCCGCAGCAGCTACCGGCAAACCAGTGATACTTGTATTAACAGAAGGACGTCCACGTTTTATTACTTCTATCGAGCCCCAAATGAAAGGTATCCTGATGGCTTACTGGAGTGGTAGAAAATCAGGGGAAGCTATTGCTGATGTATTATTTGGTGATTACAATCCTGATGGCAGACTTCCTTTCAGCTATCCAAAAAGTATGGGTGAAGTAGTCATGTATGATCGCAAACCTACAGAAGAGATCCGTGAGATCTTCAATGATGATAAGACCACTAATGGATATGATCCGTTGTTTGCTTTTGGTCATGGATTAAGTTATACAACTTTCCAATACAGCGATCTTAAATTAAGTTCGGCTACATTAACAGCTACTACTAAATTGACTGTAAGCATTACGGTGAAAAATACCGGCGCCCGAGATGGTAAGCATAGTGTAGAATTATACACGCATGATATGTATGCAAGCATCACACCTTCTGTTAAAAGATTGAGAGCTTTCAAAAAGATTTCTCTGAAAGCAGGCGAGAGCCAGGTAGTAACTTTCACCATCGATAAAAATAACCTGGCGTTTGTCAACGCAAAACTGAAAACAGTGACTGAACCCGGCGAATTTGAAGTGATGATAGGAACTGAAAAGGCAAAGTTTATGTACAAATAAATTAAAAAATAAAAAGTAAAAATTCAAAAGGGGGAATTAAGTTTTTCGCAGCTTCCGCATTTGAATTTCTACTTTTGACTTTTTAATTAACACCTTTAACCAGTTTGTACTATGAGTTATACCCCTTCAGCTGACAGGTACGGGAAAATGAAATATAATCGGAGCGGCAAAAGTGGTATCCAACTGCCAGCGATCTCACTGGGTCTTTGGCACAACTTCGGCTCGGTTGATGACTTTGAAAATGGTCGAAAGATCATTCACCGCGCATTCGATAAAGGCATTACCCATTTTGACCTGGCAAATAATTACGGACCAGTACCGGGTTCGGCAGAAGAGAATTTTGGTAAAATAGTGAAACAGGATTTTGGTGGAAATCTTCGTGATGAATTATTGATCTCTACCAAGGCCGGTTATCATATGTGGGAAGGCCCTTATGGAGAATGGGGTTCAAGAAAATATGTGCTATCAAGTCTTGATCAGAGTTTGAAGAGAATGCAATTACCTTATGTAGACATCTTCTATTCTCATCGTCCGGACCCTGATACACCATTGGAAGAAACAATGATGGCACTTGATACGGCAGTCAAACAAGGAAAAGCTTTATATGCTGGCATTTCCAATTACCAGGCAGAAGATGCGAAGAAGGCAATAAAGATTTTGAAAGATCTGGGCACACCTTGCCTCATTCATCAACCAAAGTATTCCATGTTTGAAAGATGGGTAGAAGGGGGGTTGCTGCAGGTATTGGAAGAAAATGGAGTAGGGTGTATTCCTTTTTCTCCATTGGCACAAGGTATGCTGACTGACAAATACATCAAAGGAATACCAAAAGATTCAAGAGCGGCGAAGGAGCATGGATTTTTAAAAACAACTGATATTACTGAAGAGAAATTGGCCAAGATCGTAAAGCTGAATGCTATCGCTGAAAAAAGAGGACAATCACTTGCGCAGTTAGCCTTAGCATGGTTATTAAAAGATAAAAGAATAACATCAGTATTGATTGGCGCCAGTTCAGTGGAACAATTAGAAAATAATATCAAAGCATTAGATAATACACAATTTGTAAAAGATGAGTTGGTGGCCATTGAAACCATACTCAGAAATAAATAAACTAAATGAAAAAGCTATTCTTCTTAACCATCCTGTTTATAATCGTTATTAAACTGCCAGCACAAAAATTTGAAGGATTAGCAATGACGCCTCCGATGGGATGGAACAGCTGGAACACTTTTCAAACAAACATCAATGAACAACTGGTAAAAGATATCGCAGATAAGATGATATCATCTGGTATGAAAGATGCCGGGTATACTTATCTCGTGCTTGATGATGGATGGATGGCGAAAGAAAGAGATGCGCGTACAGGAGATTTGATTCCTGATCCGAAAAAATTTCCATCGGGTATGAAAGCGTTGATCGATTATGTACATAGCAAAGGATTGAAGTTTGGTTTGTATAACTGTGCCGGCACAAAAACATGCGGTGGTTATCCCGGCACACGTGGGTATGAATACCAGGATGCAAGATTTTATGCCTCGCTTGGTATTGATTATTTAAAGTATGATTGGTGCAATACGGAAGGTATCACTGCAAAAGAAGCATACGGTACTATGAGCCAGGCCATAAAAAATGCTGGTCGTCCGATCGTTTTCAGTTTATGCGAATGGGGGGATAATCAACCATGGTTATGGGCAAAGAATGTTGGTCAGCTATGGCGGATCAGTGGTGATATCTCCAATTGTTTTGATTGTATCGATAATCATGGCTCATGGAGCAGTTGGGGCGTTACATATATTATTGATATGCGGAAAAATATCCGTCAATATGCAGGTCCCGATCATTGGAATGATCTTGACATGATGGAAGTAGGGCATGGAATGAGTACAAATGAAGACAGGGCCCATTTCACTATGTGGTGCATGCTCGCTTCTCCATTGATTGCAGGAAATGATTTGCGTGGTATGTCACCTGAAACAGTTTCTATTCTTACCAATAAAGATATCATTGCTATTGACCAGGATAAAAAAGGAATACAGGCTTATTTACAACAGCAGCAGGATAGTGTAGATACATGGATAAAGCCATTAGCAAATAATGAAGTGGCTGTTTGTTTTATGAACCGTTCACGTCAACCGGTCAAAATAAATTACGATTGGAAAACGCATCCTGTACAGGATACGGTCTCAAATACATCCATTGATTTTGCTACAAACACCTACCAGTTAAAGGATGTATGGAAAAATAAACCGGCTGGAAATACCTCAAAACCGGTTACAGCTATTGTTCCCGCTCACGATGTGCTGGTAATACGGTTGAGCAAGTAATTTTTCGAGTTTTAAAGATGGAAATTCACCCCTGAAAGGCGATCAATTGCCCTTGTTTTCTCTTGCGGGAGAGGAAATGAGTATTTTGCCTCTCTAATCTGTCACTTATGAAAACACGACACCTGATAGGCTTTATCTTATTGCTGGTACTTATTCAATCCTGCAGACCTCCTATTACAGCCTACGAAGCGGCTAATAATCCAAGGGGAAGACATTGTAGAAGAATAAAATAGCCATTAGCATCGGTGTAACTGAACATTGAATATTGATTGTTGATTATTGAATATTTTTTAGGTGTTCTAATAATCAATATTCAATATTCAATGTTCAAGGGATGTTCATCACGATAGCTTGCTTAAGATCCGAATAGGCTTCCTACAGCTCCTTCCAGCATTGGGAATTTTTCTACCACAAAACTTTTGATAGTTTCAATAGCTTTCTTTGCCTGCTCATCAGTGAGACCGGCTTCTGATTTCAATTTATCTACTAACTCCTGCATATAACGTTGGGGGTTTAATATCGTTTAAGGGTTTAAAGGTCTTATAGAAGTCGCTTTATTAAGGTCAAATGATATTTGAAAACCATTAAACCGTTAAACGATATTAAACCCTTAAACCTTTTAGGCTACTTTCAATAAGCTCAGCTTACTCTTATCAAACTTACGTCTTGCGTATTCGATGTCGAGGTTGAAATGTTTTTCTTTTGAAGAAGGAAGTTCGAACATGGCATCAGTCAGAACGCCTTCGCAGATACTTCTCAGACCGCGTGCCCCTAACTTATATTCCACGGCTTTTTCTACCATGAAATCAAGCACCTCTTCTTCGATAGTCAGCGTAATACCTTCCAGTTCAAATAATCTCTTGTATTGTTTTGTCAATGCATTCTTCGGTTGTGTGAGGATGAGTCGCAATGTATCTGCATCAAGCGGATCGAGATGAGTGACCACTGGTAAACGTCCCAGCAATTCAGGTATCAAACCAAATGATTTCAGATCCTGGGCAGTGATATAACGAAGCAGGTTCTTCTTCATCGTTTCCTGCTGTTCTTTATCTACATTGAATCCAATCGTGTTCGTTTGTACACGGCGCGCAATGATCTTGTCGATACCATCAAATGCTCCACCGCAGATGAACAGGATATTCTGTGTGTTGATCTTGATAAGCTTTTGCTCTGGGTGCTTACGACCTCCCTGTGGTGGTACCAGTACATCTGTACCTTCCAGCAGTTTCAGCATTCCTTGTTGTACACCTTCACCACTTACATCGCGGGTGATAGAAGGATTATCTCCTTTACGTGCGATCTTATCTATTTCATCAATGTAAACGATACCACGTTCAGCAGCATTTACATCATAATTACAAACCTGTAAAAGTCGTGTAAGAATACTTTCTACGTCTTCACCTACATAACCAGCTTCAGTGAAAACAGTGGCATCCACAATAGCGAAAGGAACATTCAGCATCCGGGCGATGCTTTTCGCAAGAAGGGTTTTACCGGTACCGGTTTCACCCACCATTACGATATTACTTTTTTCGATCTCTACTTCATTACCAGCCACACTGGCTTCGCCTACTTTTTGTTGTAATCTCTTATAGTGATTATAAACAGCGACAGCAAGTACTTTTTTAGCTTCATCCTGGCCGATCACATATTCATCTAAGAATTTTTTGATCTCTACCGGCTTCTTGATCGTGAGCTTAAAGGTAGAAGGCGTCTTGTCATCACGGACCATGAGCTCCTGCTCGATGATCTCGCGTGCATGCTCCACACAATTCTCACAAATATGCCCTTCCTGACCTGCGATCAGAATCTTCACTTCATCCCGGCTGCGTCCGCAAAAGGAGCAGTGTAATATGTTTTTAGCCATTTTTTTCTAAGGAATTGACCAATGTATTTAATCAGAACCAGCACAAAATTAAAAAACCGTCCTGACAAAGACGGCTTTTTGGGGATATAATTTAATATATTGACTTTCATCAACTTATAACTTCGTAACTATCTTGTCTGCAATACCATATTTGACGGCTTCTTCGGCATTCATCCAGTAATCACGGTCGAAATCCTGGAGGATTTGCTCCACCGTTTTACCGCAATTATCTGCTAATATCTTAGCACCCATGTCTTTAACTCTTTTGGTCTGGCGGGCCTGAATTTCAAGGTCCGTACTGACCCCCCGGATATAGCCTCCCAGGGACGGCTGGTGGATCATAACCTCGCCACTTGGGTAGATATATCGGCTACCCTTTTTACCACCGCTGAGAAGGATGCTTCCCATAGAGGCTGCCAGCCCCATACAAATGGTACTGACCGGGCTGCTGATCATTTGCATGGTATCATAAATGACCATACCGCTGGTTACAACGCCACCCGGGCTATTGATATAGAATTTTATTTCTTTTCCTGGTTTATCGGCATCAAGGAGTAACAACTTTGTTACGATATCCTTTGCACTTTTATCATCTACTACACCCCAGAGATATACGCTACGCGTTTCGAAGAAATATTTCTCCAGCTTTTTGCTGAACATCATCAGATCCGATTTCGGCGTCTCTTCTTTTTCCTCTTCTTCAGGTTCATCATCACTGCGCCAGCTATTGTTCAAAAAGTTTTTATCAGGTATCATTTTTTCCAGTTTATAGTTTAATATCTCGATACTTATTATTTGTAACCGCGAAATCATCCATCCGCGATTATTTTTTCTCTTTTCTTGCATTCAGCAATAACACTTCATCTATCAGTCCATAGTCTTTTGCCTCAGGTGCTACCATCCAATGGTCGCGATCAAAATCTTTTTCAATCTGCTCCACTGGTTTGCCGGTATGAAAGTTTACGATATCGTACAACTCAGTTTTCAACTTACGGATCTCTTTCACGGTTATTTCAATATCACTTGCCTGTCCACCGATAGCGCCGCTTGGCTGGTGCATCATGATACGTGCATGTTTCAATGCGGCTCTTTTACCTTTTGCACCTGCTCCTAACAATACGCAAGCCATTGAAGCTGCCATACCGATACAAATGGTAGCAACATCCGGTGTTACGTACTGCATGGTATCATATACGCCAAGACCAGCATAAACACTGCCGCCCGGGCTATTAATATACATATTGATATCTCTTGTTCTGTCGGTGGAATCAAGGAATAATAACTGTGCAGTTACGATATTGGCCACTTCATCATTAACAGGATAGCCAAGAAAAATAATACGGTCCATCATCAACCGGCTATACACATCCATGACGGCTACATTCATCGGACGTTCTTCAATAATGTTTGGAGTAAGGCCCGTTACCATGTGAGAGGCATAACTGTGTAATGTATTACTGGATAAGCCACGGTGTTTCACCGCATACTTTTCAAATTCAGAATTAAAGCTCATAGTTAAATTTTAATATTCGGAGTTCTCAAATATCCGTTCAAATGTCTGTATTACAAAAAACAACGTTTAAGGGTTTAATATCGTTTAATGGTTTAAAGGTTTTTCGGCGAAAATTTTATTCAGGTTGTACAGTTCTGTTACAGAACCTTTGAACCATTAAACTTTTAAACCTTCCTTAAGAAAACATTTCTCTTATCTTATCAAAAAAGCCTTTCTCATTCTTATCAGGATGCGGTTTGAAATTTTGTGAGTTACTCAATTTCTCCAGCATTGTTTTCTCTTCTGATGTCAGGTTTTGCGGTGTCCAGATATTTACATGAATCAACTGGTCACCTTTTTCGTATGAATTCACGGCTGGAAAACCTTTTCCTTTTAACCGGAATATTTTTCCTGCCTGTGTACCGGCAGGTATTTTAATTTTTGCTCTTCCGTCGATCGTTGGTACCTCAACCTGCGTACCAAAAGCGGCGTCAGGAAATGAAAGATAGAGATCATATGCTACATTCAATCCATCACGCTGAAGGTCCTTGTGCGGTTCTTCCTCGATCAATATAATAAGATCACCGGCTGCACCACCACGTTCGCCTGCATTGCCACGGCCACTGATGTTTAATTGCATTCCTTCCTGTACGCCTGCAGGTATATCGATGCTTACTGTTTCTTCACCAAATACTCTTCCTTCTCCTTTACAGGTACCACATTTTGCCGTGATCGTTGATCCTTCTCCGTTACAGGTAGGACAGGTAGTGACTGTCTGCATTTGTCCAAGAAAAGTATTTTGTACTCTTCTCACCTGGCCGCTTCCGCCGCAGGTCTGACAAGTCTGTACACTGCCTTTATCCTTTGCGCCGCTACCATGACAGGTTCCGCAGGCAACATATTTTTTTACCTTGATATTTTTGGTAACGCCTTTTGCGATCTCTTCATATGTTAGTTTCAACTTTACGCGAAGATTGCTTCCGCGGACACCACGACTGCGTTGTGCGCCACCACGGCCACCACGCTGACCACCACCAAAGAAGTTTCCGAAAAGATCGTCGCCGAATATATCTCCAAACTGGCTGAAGATATCTTCCATATTCATACCGCCACTGCCACTGTATTGGCCTCTTCCGTTTCCACTCACACCAGCATGGCCATAACGATCATACTGTGTTTTTTTATCAGCATCGCTAAGTATCTCGTATGCTTCTGCAGCTTCTTTGAATTTTTCTTCAGCGGCTTTATCTCCGGGATTGCGGTCAGGGTGAAATTGCATGGCTACCTTACGGTATGCTTTTTTTATCTCATCTGCAGTAGCGGTCTTTGCAACTCCCAGTATTTCGTAGTAATCTCTTTTTGACATTATTTGAATTTGAAAATTTGGAGATTTGGAAATTTGAAGATGAGAATGGCTTTTTAATTTTCAAATTTTCAAATCGCCTCATCGGCACATTATTTCCCTACTACCACTTTTGCGTGACGAATGATTTTGTCATTAAGATAATATCCTTTCACCACTTCGTCTACAACTTTACCTTTTAATTCTTCAGTAGGAGCTGGGATCTCAGTGATAGCTTCATGCAGATCCGGATCAAAATCTTTTCCGATCGTTTCCATCGGCTTCAATCCTTTTGACTGCATTGTATTTTTCAGTTTATTGAATACAAGCTTTACACCTTCTCTTATCTGGTGCAGATCATCTGTTGTTTCCAATTGTTTTTGCGCACGCTCGCTATCATCCAATACATCGAGCAAACTGGC
>JBDTPD010000015.1:0-17710 GCA_039932855.1 Chitinophagaceae bacterium
TCTACTGCAGTTCCTGAAGACACACCACCTTTCCATGGCCACAGGTATGTACCTGTAGTCAACAAACCATAACGTATAAGATCCGTGCGGCGATGCCCTTCCCAATATAATTCTCTTGCTCTTTCTGCCAGGATAAAATCAAGTGTCAATCCTGTTGAGACAATGTTACCACTTGTATTACCATATGCTCTTGCTCTGATCAGGTTGACATACGTTAATGCTGTAGCTGCGTCACCATCAGTTGCACCACGCAGTATTGCTTCAGCATAGATCAAATACATTTCAGATAAACGAAAAACAGGAAAGTCAACATCAGAGAAATCTCTGTTGATATCAGATACTGGTCCGTTATCAGAACGAACATTCTTCCATTTATTTACATGCAATCCATTTTCGAAATTGCTTACATCGCTGATAGCAATCTGCGTAGGACTTGTTCCGTATTTGCTGGTAGTAAACAAAGCTCTCGTATCAGTAGCACCTGAAAGGTCAGTGAATTGATCAGCCAACCCTTTCGTAGCACGATAACCGTTCCACCCACCGCCTACACCATACTGATCATGATCATCGCCACAAGGAGCATGTACAAAGAAAGTAGTGTTACCGTATGCTTTTGTTTTCAATCCATCGCAGTTGATAGCAAACATAAATTCATCTTTACGTTTGTCATTATCTGCCATGAATAACTGAGCATAGCTCGGTTGCAAAGAATAACCAGCGCCAATTACCTTTTTAGCATACTGAAGAGCTTCTGTATACTTGGTTGTACCTATATATGTTTTTGCATTCAGGTACAGGCGAGCGAGCAACGCCCACTCAGCACCCTGATCAACACGTCCGTATTCAATGGTCTTTACAGGAGCAAGTGTGCCGTCAATTGCTTTCAGTTCACTTTCGATATACGCAAACAGATCTGCTTTTGATTTTTCACCCGGTAATGCTGTACCAATGAGATCAGCTTCTGTGATGAAAGTGGATTTACCAAACAGATCAAGCATTACCCAATAGTTAAATGCGCGGAGAAATCTTACTTCACTTCTTGTTTTTTGAATCTCTGTAGCATCTGCACCAGTTATGCCACGTGAAGACAGTTTCTCATCTGTTGATTCACGCAGGTATTCATTGATCAATGTAATGTTATAGATCGGGCGCGCATAGATTCCTTTGAGGAAAGGATCAGCAGCGGTCCATTTCAAATCATGAAAATCATGAATCGTCTGGTCATTCCAGGCTACTACTGCTTCATCAGTAGGCAACTCTTCGCAGTTAAAGAACATACGAATAAATGCTACCTGAGATCCTTCATCAAGACCACCACCGATATCGGGTGAACCTGCAGGACCAGAGTTACCAGTAATAGATAAGGTGCCATAAATTTTTGCAAGCACACCTTTATATCCTGCTGGGGTAGAGAATGTTTTCTCCGGCGTCAGATCATTTTGAGGAAAAAGATCGAGCTTCTTTGCGCAGGATGTCATCAACGTAGTTGCCACCAGGGCAATCACTGAATATTTAATAATACTGCTTTTCATATTATTCAATCGTTTAAATAAATTAGAAATCAACGTTTATACCAAATGAAACAATACGGGGACGGGGATAAATATTGTTATCTACGCCATTGTCACTTGCATTTTCCGGATCAAGACCCTTGTATTTTGTAATAACAAATACATTCTGAACACTTGCCGTTAAACGCATAACGCTCTTTCCACCCAATACGCCACCTGCATTGTAACCAACATTTAAGTTATCCAACCGGAAGAAGGATGCATTCTCAATGTAGTAGTCAGAGAGGTATTGATTGTTGACAAACTGCGTATTCTGATAATAATTAGAAGAAGCGTTGCCAATGAATGAAAGCGGATTTTTGATAGAACGAATGGTACCGTTATTGGAATTGAAATTATTATATAAATAATTTCCAAAAGAACCGTGGCCAGCTAAACCAATGCTCCATTTCTGGAAACTCAGTTGCGTGCTAAGACCAAGTAATACATCTGGTGCAGGTTTTTTATATAAATAACGATCGGCATCATCTGTTTTTCCATCGCGGTTGATGTCTTCATATAAACCTTCGATCGGTCTGCCGGATTGAGCGTCGTAAACTTGTTTGTAAACAAAGAAGCTATACGGCGCATATCCTACAGCAAATTTACCAATGTTGTTACCTGTACCGCCACTAATACCGCTTACTGCGATACCCTTGAAGTTAGGATCAGGATATTTCAACAGGTTTGTGATCTCTGTTTTATTATAAGAAATATTGAATCCAAGATCCCATGTCAATGCTCTTGTTTTTACCGGAACGGTATTCAATACAAACTCAATTCCTTTATTTTCCATATTACCCACGTTGGTGAGCAATTGGATATCGAAGTTAGAACCCGGAGCTACAGGGATTACACTCAACAGATCCTTTGTTTTCTTTTGATAAACATCTACGCTACCAGAGATGCGGTTGTTGAGGAAAGCAAAATCCAAACCGGCATTGATAGTAGTAGTCGTTTCCCATTTGATGTTGGCATCATACGCTGAAGGGCGAAGGAAACTATAATAAGTATTACCAAACTGGTATTGCGCAGCAGAGTTGCTCTGAGAATAACGTGGCAGGTAAGGATAATAAGAAATACCATCCTGCTGACCGGTAATACCCCATGATGCACGCAATTTCAGATCAGATAAAACATTTGTATTCTTAAAGAATTCTTCTTTCAGTTTCCATGCTGCTGCTACTGCCGGGAAATAACCAACGCGTGTGTCAGGTGAGAATTTAGAACTCGCATCACGACGGATAGAAGCAGTCAATAAATATTTATCATTGAATGAGTAGTTCAACCTTGCGAAATATGATTCAAGCCTGTATTCAGGTTTGTCAGTAAGGAACGTAGGCTCAGAACCTGCGATGGTATCTTTCTTGGCAGGTTTTGTTGGATCAACGATCGCTCTATAGCTCAGGGAAGGGAAATTATCTACATAAGTAACGAAGTCCTGGTAGCTATGCGTAACCAGTACATCTACTTTACTCATGATACTCTTGATATCTTTTGTATAGAACAAAGAAACATCAGCGAGCGTATTTCTTTTCTCTTGTTTGTAATAAACTCTCTTACCACCAGTTTTATAAACTGTAGCAGACAGTGAATCAGTATTATCATTACCACTGCCCCAGCCATCATCCAGACCAAGGTTGGCTTGTATATGCAGGTCAGGGAAGAAATGAAGTTTATAATCTAATTGAACGTTTCCGATCAAACGTTTTACGGTAGATGTATTGTGACGGAGATTCAATAAAGCAAGCGGGTTACGTGTAGACAGATCGATTGGTTTACCATCGGCCTGTAGCCATTCGTAATAGCCACCGTACTTACTTCCGAATACAGGTTGTGTAGGATCAAATGCTACTGCAGAACCGATAGCGCCTTCGTCAGCAAAACGATTTTTTGTTTCACTCGCCTTAACAGCTACGTTCACTGTTAAATGATCGTCGAAAAATTTCGGCGCCAGGTTCAATGAAGCTGAGTAACGGTCAAACTTATTTGTTTTCAGTATCCCTTGTTGATTGGTATAACCAACAGAAGCGCGGATCGGCATATTCTTAATAGCACCGCTGACGCTGAAGTTATTATTATTACCTGTTGCTAACTGGTAGATTTGTCTTTGCCAGTCAGTATTAGCAGTACCTAATAAATTCTTGTAAGCATTGTTACCGGTAGCAGCTGCATCAGCAATTACTACAGTTCTGATCTGAGCAGCTGTCATCACATCTACTTCGTTCACGAGATCAGAGAAAGAAACCTGTGTATTGAAATTGTAACGCAGTTTTCCCTTTGCTCCTTTCTTGGTAGTGATGATCAACACACCATTAGAAGCTCTTGAACCATACAACGCAGTAGCAGACGCATCTTTTAATACGCTGATAGATTCAATATCATCCGGGTTGATCGTGTTGAGCAGGTTGGCAGAACCAGGTAAGCCATTTCCATCTACTGCTACTCCATCGATTACGATCAGCGGATCGTTACTGGCATTGAGTGAAGCGCCACCGCGAATACGCAAACGGCTACCTCCTCCTGCAGATCCACCACCGGAAGTAATTTGCAGTCCGGGTACCTTACCCTGCAATAACTGCTCTGATGAAGTAATATTTCCTTTTTGAAAATCTTTGGAAGTAACGGCGGTAACTGATCCTGTCAGATCACCACGTTTACGTGTACCGTAGGCTACTACAATTACTTCACCAAGTGAAGCATTGTTGATAGCTAGTGATACACTGATCGACGATTTACCATCGATCGAAATTTCCTGGGTAAGAAAACCTACCGAAGTAAAGACCAGCGTTGTTGCGGAAGCAGGAACAGATAATCGGAAGGAGCCATCAGCACCCGTTTGGGTACCAGCAGTACTACCTTTTGCCGAAACTGTTGCGCCTGATAATCCAGATCCATCCTTTGAATCTGTAACGCGACCGGTAATTTCTTTGTTTTGTGAGTAGGAATTTTGAAAAACGATTAGCATTGAGCACAAAAGCAATGCACTAAGCAGATGTTTGCGGAGCATAAACAATCGTTAACGGTTAAGCAATTCAGTTTTGAAAGACATACAATGTGTATGTGGCACACAATGTTACTGCATTTTTAATTACCTCCGAAATTTTTTCTTTTTATTTCGGCAAATATTTTTATAAAGATGATATGGATCAGATATGCAGCCAGCCTATTTTTCAAGCGACCGGCACCGGGGTATCACTGGTCTTTTTGCGGTAAGTTTTCCTTCTGAATTCAGGTTTTAGTTTGTAGAGTTTGCCCGGCCGGTGAGGAACATCTTCTTCCATTTCGTTCAGATCTACCAGCCAGTCCTTGATAGCAATTTTCTTCCGGAAATTCCTCCGGTCCAGGTCCACAGACAGGATCGCCTCATAGAGTTCCTGCAATTCACGGAGTGAGAATTTCTCTGGTAAAAGGTTGAATACCACCGGATGTTCCAGCACCTGCTCCCTCAGCCTGTTCAGGCAGGTATCAAGAATAGATTTGTGATCGAACGCCAGTTTTTTGATCCCTTTGACCGGGTGCCAGTGCAGTTCATTATTATTCAGGCGCAGATTATGATGCTTGACATCTATTAAAGAATAATAAGCGGTAGTGATAACGCGACCCGACGGGTGACGACTGATGCTACCGAATGTGTGAACCTGTTCCAGGTAAACATCTTCCAGCCCGGTACGCTCCTGTAATATTCTATAAGAAGCCGCATCGAGATCTTCATCTGTACGCACCAGGTCACCAAGCAGTGAATAAAGTCCTGAAAATTCTTCCAGATCCGATTTGATCAGCAATACTTTTAATTCCTTACTGTCGTAAGCAAATATTACGCAATCCACAGAGATGGCGATATTGAAATAGTCAAGGTGACTGATCTTTTCAAGCGCCGCGGTTTTTAAAGCTTGTTCCTTTGACATAATTATTTCATTGGTAATTTTATTGAGCAAGCATCTTTAGTGTACGGGAGTCGTTCTTCGTTTGTACTTTGACTACATACATTCCACCTGCCAAATTATTGATTTTATCCAACAACGAAACGAAATGGATGCCTTTACTCATATTTCCTGAGTAAACATTGCGGATCAATCCGCCTGTCAGATTATACATATTGATCTGTACACTTCCTGTCTCCGGAATATTAAGTTCCAATAAGCTACTCTTATTGACAGGATTAGGATATACAAATGCCTGCAATTCTTTACCAGCATTAATGATATCAATGACAGGCGTCGTAACAACGTTCGTCAGGTTGCGATTCACATATATATGATACTCGCCGGCCTGCAAGGTTATATTCTGCGCAGCTCCGGTTGCAGTAAATGTATTTCCATTTAAATAATCATACCATGTACCAGCGGTGTTGAATGTAACAGCAGCTGTTTGCTGAACTAAATCAAAGTTACCAACGATCACCACCTGGGAAGAATCAGTAGCTGATCTTACTTTCAACCATTTGAATGGCCCACCAAGATTTCTTTCTATTGTTGTATTGTTGGCAGTGAATACATCTTTGTACCATCCGTTGTAACGAAGTTTGCCTAAGCTGCCATATACATCATACAAACGTCTTCTTCTTTCCTGTTGCAGGTAATCCCAACGTACAGGTTTGCGCCCAACACGACAATCATTGCTGATAGTGCCGTTAGAAATACAATAGTTGATTGAATAATCATATCCTAATTCACCAAACTGCCAGATCATTTTTGGTCCGGGTATGGTCATTAAAAATGCTTCACACATTTCTACACGCTTCAATGCGGTAACAGTATCTTTTGTAGAATAACTACCTAATGCAGCTCCGAAATTTATATTCTTATACATCAGTCTTTCTTCATCATGACTTTCCATATAAGAAACGAGATACGGTTTGTTCCAGTTACGAACAGAAAAAATAGCTCTTTCAAAATTCCAATCGGTATTGTATCCCATAGCTGCCTGTGAGAAATTATAATTAGAATTTCCCCATAACATCATTCCATAATCAGACAACGCGATCTCTTCATTATCATTGGCAAAATGCTCGAGGATCGCATAAGAGCCCGGAGATTTTACCTGCAATGTATCATAGTATGCTTTCCAGATCGCTACACGGCTTGCATCATATTGGTTCCAGAGATTAACATCGCTACCAGAGTTGGTTTGTGTATATCCTTTGGAAAGATCGAAACGGAAACCATCTATTTTATATTCAGTCAGCCAATGCTCCGTTACTCTTTTAAAGAAATATTTAGTGGCAGGGCTTTCATGATTGAAGTCGTTGAAGACACTGAATGGATGCGGCGCTGTTACATTGAACCATGGATTGTTTGGTGCAGGTTGTCCGGCGGATGCGTTCCAGTAAAGCGCTGCCAATGGACAATCACCTGTTGCATGATTCAACGCGATGTCCATGATCACGGCGATGCCGCGGTTGTGACAACTATCGATAAATCTTTTTAATCCATTCTTTGGACCATAATATTTATCAGGTGCCAGGAAGTAAGCAGGATCATATCCCCAGCTATCATTTCCACCAAACTCCATCACTGGCATTAATTCAATAGCATTGATACCCATTTTTTGTAAATAGTTCAGGGTATCCACCATCGATCCCCAATGAGAAGCAGCAAGAAAATCTCTTACCAGCAATTCATACACGATAAGATTTCTTTTATCGGGACGATTGAAATTAGTAACACCCCAGTTATAAGCAGGCGCCGCTGTTTGTAAAATGCTCACGATGCCTGATTGACCAACAGGATATGCTCTGAGTGAAGGATAGTTTGCTGCAGGGATAAATCCATCATTATTGGAATCCAGTATTTTTTCAGCATAGGGTTCCCCTACTTTCAATGTACCATCTACTAAGTATTGAAAAGCATATTCTGTTCCGGCAGTAAGACCTGTAAGTTTTAACCACCAGTAATTACCATCTGGTGTTTTATTCATCAGGTATTGCGATTGCTCGGCCCAGTTACTTCCGGGAAATTCTCCAATGACAGATACCCTTGTTTTTCCCGGCGCAAATAATACCAATGTAGCTTCAGTGTTATTGGCAGAATAATTAATTCCATCTCTTACACCAGCTGGCAACGCTGCAATATTAATACCGGGTGATACAAAAAATCTGAATGTATCTTTTTTAGTAACCGCCGCTGCCGTTGCTTCTACTACTACTTCATTACTACCACTGGTATTAAGTGTTGGATTGGCAGAAATCGTTGTTACCCCAGCGGCTGATTGTATCACTGCACCATTCAGGTACAGTTTCATCGCCGATGATTGATTGGCGATACCAGTGATATTTATATTATCACCTGTTGATTTATTGATCGGTTCAGGTAAAGGAGTATAAAATGGTTGAAAAGGCGGAACAGTAAAACGTACAGAGAGGTTATTATCATACACCGGTACATACATATCAGTACCGTCGGAATTTCTTTGAGCCAATGAACCATCGCCATTGCGGAAGATAACAGCAATGCGATAGATCGTTTCGCCCGTAGCAGCGCCAAAGAAAGTGCGGATATTATTAATAGTAAAACTGTATTTATTATTTCCCAATGATGTAGCCTTCGCAGCTGCATTAGTAGTACCCCAGGTAAACGGAGCATGTTGCCAGTTGGTAATGCTGGTACTTACATTGGTGATGACGCCGATGTGTACATATACATCATTCGTATTTCCATAATTATTTAATCCCTGGTTGCCTTTGGTAGCATCCATGGTGATGGTAATAGCGTCATTGTCTTTTGCAAAATCGGGGGTCCAGGTAAGTAACTGGGAATATACAGTAGGTGCAGACAGAGCAAAGGCCAGAAAGGCCAGCAGCAATCGTTTCATGGAAGCAGTTTTTTAGTTATTGATTAATCTTTGAGGTTTCTATAAAAAGAAACGTGATTCGTGAAAACGGAAACCTCAAAGCTTAATCCGAAATCGAAGATATAGAATATGTACAAACGACACATTATTTTCCCCATTAAATTTTTCCCCAAAAATCAATTAACCGGACAGCCCTACCTTTATAGCGAAACTTTAAAGGGCATGTACTCCAAAGAACAAACACAGCAACTTCAAAAACAAACAGTTGCATTTTTAAAATTGAAAGGCGACTCCGCTGTTTCCAAAAAGGATATAGAAAAACTGCGGGATGTGCTTCGCTTTCATGAGCATCGCTATTATATATTGAATGATCCGTTGGTGTCGGATTTTGAATACGACCAGCTCTTCAAAGAACTGGAAAAGATCGAATCGGAAAATCCATCGATCGTTACAGCTGATTCACCAACACAACGGGTAGCGAAAGGATTGACAAAAGACTTTCCAACTGTTCAGCATCTTGTACCAATGCTTTCATTGGACAACTCTTATAGTGCTGATGACCTTATCAGTTTTGATAAAAGAGTAAGAGAAGCAACTGAACTGGATAAAATAGAATATTGCGTAGAACCAAAGTTTGATGGTGGAAGTATTTCATTGATCTACGAGAATGATATGCTGCAACGCGGCGCTACACGTGGCAATGGAGTAGAAGGTGATGAGATCACTACTAATATCAAACAAATACGTTCATTGCCTTTATCAGCAAAGTTTTCTTCTTTCGGATTACAACAGGTAGAGATCAGGGGAGAAGTATTAATCAACAAAAAGAATTTTGCAAAATATAATGAACAGATAGTTGAGCAGGGATATGCTCCATTAGCAAATCCTCGTAATGCAGCATCAGGCACCTTGCGTATCAAGGACCCGACTGAAGTAAGGAAAAGAAATCTTGAAGCATTTGTTTATCATATCAGTGACTACACAGCATTGCCAGGAAAAAAAGTAACACCAAAATTAAATACGCATGCCGGGTCATTGGATTTGCTTTGGGAACTCGGCTTTCGTAGCCCGCAGCAAGAAAAAAAAATCGTCAAAGGCATAGAAGCTGTTATCAGGCATTGCCAGGAGTATGAAGTAAAGCGTGATGATCTTGGTTACGAGATCGATGGCATGGTGATCAAGGTAAATGAAGTAGAACTTCAGGACCAGCTCGGAATGACAAGTCATCACCCACGCTGGGCCATTGCCTATAAATTCAAAGCAAGACAAGCCACGAGTAAATTATTGAATGTAGAGTTCCAGGTAGGAAGAACAGGATCGATCACACCTGTGGCCAAGATACAACCGGTACCCATTGGTGGTGTAACGGTTTCATCCATTTCTTTATTCAATGAAGATGTGATCAAAGAAAAAGATTTAAAGATTGGTGATAGTGTATTGGTTGAAAGAGCCGGTGATGTAATTCCTTATATAGTGAAATCATTGGCAGAAGTAAGAACAGGCAAGGAAACAAAAATTGTTTTTCCAAAAAATTGTCCCGTTTGTCATAGTAAACTTTTCAAAGAAGAAGGCGAAGCGGTGTGGCGCTGTGTCAATATCGAATGTCCGGCACAGGTAATAGAACGTATCATTCACTTTGTCAGTAAAGATGCCATGGATATCCGTGGCTTTGGTGAAGCAAATGTGCGCAAGTTTTATGAGCTTGGGTTATTGCCAGATATTCCCGGTATCTACACACTTGACTTTGATAAGATCGGCAGCATGGAAGGTTTTGGCAAAAAGTCAATTGATAATTTGCAATTGGCGGTTAATAATTCCAAGACACAACCTTTACATCGGTTAGTATTTGGATTAGGGATAAGGTTTGTTGGGGAAACAACAGCGAAAACGCTTGCACATGCGGTTAATCATTTATTGGATCTTAAAAATTTCTCAGAAGAAGATTTACAAAATCTCGAAGATATAGGACCGAAGGTCGCCGGCAGTGTGCATATATTCTTTAGCAATAAGCAGAATATAAAAATGCTGGAGCAGTTAGAAAAATTGGCGTTACAATTAAAGAATCAGAAGAAAGAATTAGCGAGTGGTGGCAATCTCGAAGGATTGACATTTTTATTTACCGGTACACTACCGACATTAAAAAGAAGTGATGCGGAAGCAATGGTAGAAGAGAATGGAGGAAAGATAGTAGGAGGTGTTAGTAGCAAGCTAAGTTACCTGGTGGTAGGAGAAGATGCGGGTAGCAAATTGGAGAAAGCAAAAAAGATAAACTCGGTAAAGATTATTTCAGAGGCAGATTTTATAAAAATGATCAAGAAATAACAGCTTGAAATTGATTTGGCCACAGAGAGCCACAGAGAAAAAGAGAACCACGGAGAACAGGTTCTTGTTCTGTGGCCCTCTTTTTCTCTGTGGCTCTCTGTGGCCAAAAAAATGATTCAAATTAAATGAAGAAACTTTTTTCAGTCTTATTAATTTTTCTATCCTCAATAGTAGCGATAGCACAGGATAAAGAAATAAAAAATCTTGTCTTCGAAGGCGCTGGCATCAGGGGCATTGCTTATTGCGGAGCCATACAGGAATTAGAAAGCAGGGGATTGATCAATAATATTACACAGGTTGGCGGCACTTCTGCAGGAGCTGTTACTGCCCTGTGTCTTTCACTTGGTTATTCTTCCAAAGAAATCGCTGATCTTTTATATGCGACCAATTTTAAAAAATTGAATGATGGTAAATTCTTTTTTGCTGGTGGCATCAATCGGTTCAATAAATACTTTGGCTGGTACCGTGGCGATAAGATGACGAAGTGGTTGGAAAAGATCATTGAATCAAAAACAGGCAATGCTGATATCACGTTTGAAGAATTACAAAAAAGTGGATTCAGGGATCTCTATATCACCGCTACTATGCTCGATGAACAAAGAATGGTAGTACTCTCACACAAAACTTATCCGCAGATGCGGATCAAAGATGCAGTGAGAATATCTGTAAGCATTCCTTTCTATTTTGAAGCAGTTTTTATTGACAAGGATGGAAAGATCTATAGTCATCCTAAAAAGAAAACAGGTCTTCATATAATGGCTGATGGTGGATTTATCGGCAATTTTCCTATTCATGTATTTGACAGTATAGATAACCGGGTTACCGGAAAGATCATTGCTAACGAAACAACGATCGGTTTTCGCATCGATAGCAAGAAACAAATTGAAAACGATAAAGAGAGTAAAGGATTAGCAGCTATGCCGGTTAATAACCTGAAAGAATATGCTGCGGCATTCTATAATATCATTATTGAAAATCTTAATCGCCAGAATCTTTCCAAAGAAGATTGGCAACGGACCGTGTCCATTAGTGATGGTGATATTGGTCCCAGAATAAGAAAGCTGGCAAAGAATGAGATTGATATATTAATGGAAAATGGAAGACTGGCAACGAAAAAATTTTTTGAGCAATAAAAAAGGAGAGATATGTTACAGGTTTCGACGATTAAGTTCTTAAAAGATCTGACAAAGAATAATAATAAACCATGGTTTGACGCACATCGTACAACGTACGAATCTGCACGTGCAGATTTTGCAGGATTCATTCAACAGGTAATTGATAAGCACGGAAAGAAAGACGCGACTATAAAACACCTGGTGGCAAAAGATTGTATGTTCCGGATCAACCGTGATATACGTTTCAGTAAGGACAAGACCCCGTATAAAAATAATTTCGGCGCCAGTATTAATAAAGGAGGAAAAAAATCCCGCTATGCCGGATATTACTTTCACCTTTCACCCGGCGATTCCTTTGCAGGTGGTGGTATGTGGATGCCAGAACCAGAGGACCTGAAAAAAATCAGGCAGGAGATTGATTATAATTATACTGACTTTAAAAAGGTCATCGGATTGAAAAAATTCAAATCGGTCTATGGCGATCTTTCTCATGAAGGAGAATATAAACTGAGTCGCTTACCAAAAGGATACGAACCTGATAACCCGGCGGCTGAATACCTGAAAATGAAAAGCTTTGTCGGCATGATCAGCATCAGTGACAAAGACATTACCTCAAAGGACCTGGTAAAGAAAACGGTTGAAGCATTTGATGCTTTACAACCGGTCATTGACTTTATCAATAATAGTATCGAGTAGGTTTAAGCTATACATGGTATACTACTAGAAACCACCTCCAGGATGGTATTCGCCAAACCTTTTTGGCTTCCCTTATGTTCCCATACATGCATTTACATTGTTAAAAACAGCTTTAAAAAGCTTTAACATGTAAAGCTTGATTATTTGATGTTTAAACATTAATTTTACATTCTAAACTAAAAACATACACTATGGCAACATGGACAATAGATACCGCACACTCAGAGATCGGGTTTAAAGTAAAACACCTGGTCATCTCCACTGTTTCAGGCAAATTCTCTTCATTTGAAGGAAAACTTGATTCAAGTAAAGATGATTTTACAGATGCTAAAATCTCTTTCTCTGCCGATGTGAATAGCATTCACACTGGTAATGAGCAACGCGATGGTCACCTGAAATCACCTGATTTCTTTGACGCTCCCAGCAACCCTACTATTAATTTTGCTTCTACAGCTGTCAAACATGAAAGCGGAAGCGATTATAAAGTAACCGGTGATCTTACTATCAGAGGTACGACCAACCCTATTACACTGAACGTTGAGTTTGGTGGAATACAAAAAGATTTCCAGGGAAGAACTGTAGCAGGTTTTGAAATGACGGGAAAACTGAATCGTAAAAATTATGGTCTTGTGTGGAACGGCCTTACTGAAGCAGGAAGTATTGTAGTGAGTGAAGAAGTTAGGTTGGTGCTGAATTTGGAGCTTGTGAAAGAATAAAACAATTAAGAGTTATGAATTAAGAATTATGAATGTTCAGTGCATTCATAATTCTTAATTCATAACTCTTAATTTATTAAAGTAGTCCTTTCTGCATCAAATACTCTGCTATTTGAACCGCATTAGTCGCCGCGCCCTTGCGAAGGTTATCTGACACCACCCACATATTGAGTGTATTCGGATTGCTTTCATCCCTGCGCAGCCTTCCAACAAATACATCATCTTTTTCATGTGCATCCATTGGCATCGGATATTGCTGATTGGCAGGATCATCGACTACCAATATACCCGGAGCTGCTATCAACAATTGTTTTACTTCTGCGAGGTCATATTCTTTCGCGAACTCAACATTAATAGCTTCGCTATGTCCGCCTACAACCGGAATGCGCACGGTAGTAGAGGTAAGCCTGATGGAATCATCACGCATAATCTTCTTGGTTTCATTTACCATCTTCATCTCTTCTTTGGTATAACCATTTTCCAGGAACACATCAATCTGTGGAATAACGTTCAGATCGATCGGGTATTTATAAGCTCTTTCTCCAACAATCCCTTTTCTTTCATTCGCTAATTGTGTTACTGCTTTTACACCCGTACCTGTTACACTCTGGTAAGTGCTGACCACAATTCTTTTGATGCCATATTTTTTCAACGGATTCAACGCGACTACCATCTGTATCGTTGAGCAGTTTGGATTAGCAATGATCTTATCATTCTTCGTTAAAATATCTGCATTGATCTCAGGAACGATCAATGGCCTGGATGGATCCATGCGCCATGCTGATGAGTTATCAATAACGGTGATACCAGCAGCAGCAAATTTTGGAGCCCATTCTAAAGAAGTACTACCACCTGCTGAAAATAAAGCAACGTCCGGTTTGGCAGCAATTGCGTCTGTCATGCTCACAACCTTAAACTTCTTTCCCTTGAATTCGATTTCCTTACCTACTGATCTTTCAGAAGCAACGGGAATCAATTCCGTTACGGGAAAATTTCTTTCTGCTAATACCTGGAGCATTTTGGTACCAACTAATCCTGTGGCACCGACAACTGCGACTTTCATTTAGTGTTTGTTTTTATGTTATAAATAATCGTTCAAGTTTGTGTCAACCGTTGAAAGGTTGCAAGTTGAATATTGAAGGAACTTTACTTCGTCATTCGATATTCTGTGTTCCGTGCCTGCCTGCCGGGCAGGTTCGATATCTCATTCTCTGTTCCTTATTCACCCTTCAATCATTTGTATTAAACAAAAAGGCCTTCCGTTTGGAAGGCCTGCTACATTCTTTATGTTATTACACACATAACGCTGCAAACCTCCCTCAGGAATGTTTCTTTGTGCGCTTTGTATGCTTCATCATTGTCATATTCATATCCTGCTATGGTAAAACTTTCGCAGGTCAGCAAAAATAAGTTGCCGTTTTATTCACTCCAAATATTGTTTTTTCCTTAGTAGAAAATGAACAAGCGTTAGGACATTCGGATCATGAAAAACATCCTTGTATTACTGCTGATACTTAGTCAATCAGCTATGGCGCAACCCCGGTATTCTATTGTTATTGATGAAATAATGGCAGATCCATCTCCTGTTGTCAGTTTACCTTCTTCCGAATGGATCGAATTGAGAAATACGAGTAATGCGCCCATCAATCTCCAAAACTGGAGGATCGGTGATGCAAGCAATCAAAGCGGACCAATGCCATTATTCATCCTGGAACCTGATAGCTTGTTGATCGTTTGTTCAGCTACTACCCTTCCTTTATTATCAGTGTATGGCAATGCTGTGTCCGTTACCGGTTTTCCGTCATTAGATAACGATGGTGACCTGTTATTTATAAAATCATCGACTGGTATGATCATTCATGCAGTTAATTATAGTTCTGCCTGGTATAATAATGTATTGAAAAAAGAAGGCGGCTGGACATTGGAAATGATCGATACAAACAATCCCTGTACCGGTAGTGATAACTGGAACGCAAGTGTATCTCTCATTGGTGGAACCCCGGGGAAAGTAAATTCAGTAAATGCTATTACTGTAGATAATACCGCTTCTGAACTGGTCAATGCATTTACCAATAATAATACAACGGTCGTTATAGAATATGATGAACCGGTTGATAGCCTGAGTGGCGCTACCACCACTAATTATTCTATTGATGGCGGCTTGACAGTCAGTAACGCTATTACCCTGCCTCCTCTTTTTACGCAGGTACAACTAACATTAAACAATCCGATGATTGCTGGTAATATTTATACCATTAGCGCCAATCATGTAAAAGATTGTTTGAGTAATGAGATCAATACAATAGATACAATAAAAACAGGGCTGCCGGCTGAGGCCAGCACTCGTGATTTAATAATAAATGAAGTTCTATTTAACCCGCGACCAAATGCCTTTGACTACATAGAATGTTATAATAACAGTCAGAAGATAATCGATGCAGCTAAACTATCTATTGCAAACCGTAATAGTAATAATGTAATCAGTACGATCAGATCATTGAGTACTGTTCCTCATTATATTTTTCCCGGTGACTATATCGTGATTACTGAGAATGCGGATAATCTCGGTTTGAATTACCTGGTAAAGTTTCCAGGAAATGTATTGTCACCCGCAACACTTCCATCCTTTCCTGATCAGCAAGGCGATGTTGTACTGTTAAATGCCCAGGGAGAAATAATAGATGAAGTGGCGTATGATGAAGATTGGCACTTTAAATTATTGAATAATAAAGAAGGGGTGTCGCTGGAAAGGATTGACCCGAACGGTAATTCAAATGATCCGCAGAACTGGCACTCGGCCGCATCTACAGCGGGTTATGGTACGCCGACTTATAAAAATTCACAGTATAAGAATCTTTCCGGCATTAGTGCCAGTATTGATATAAGACCAACTGTTTTTTCTCCTGACAATGATGGAAGGGATGATGTAGCTACTATTCAATACAAAACGGAAGCGCCGGGGTATGTAGCCAATGTGATCATCTTTGATATAACGGGAAGATCAGTTCGATATCTTATTCATAATGCACTCTTAGGAAATACCGGCTATTGGAACTGGGATGGTTTAGGTGATCGTGGTCAGCAACTATCCGTCGGGCCTTATATTATTCTGACAGAAATATTTAACCTGCAAGGCAAAAAAGATCATTTCAGAAACACAATTGTACTGGCAAGAAAATTTAAATAATGACAATAATTAAAAAGCCCATGTGTGCCCTATATAGCTAAATAATTATGAGTTATGAATGAGGCGTAAATAACACGCACATTCATAATTCATAACTCATAACTCATAATTATTTAGATGTATAGATTTTACCTTTTCCTTTGCATGGAAGTGTGTAATTTCCTCGAATGAAAACCAAACCATACAACCTGCTGCTGCATCCGGCTTTCCTGCTAAGTCTTGCATTATTATTATTCAATGACTTTTATTTTAAATCAGCCTTTCATAATACCATCACGGGTAAACTATCAGATATAGCTGGCTTGTTTGCCTTTGCCGTTTTCTTATCTGTATTTTTTTATGCGCATAAAAAAACAGTACTCATACTTATAGCTTCATTCTTTATTTGGTGGAAATCACCTCTAAGTGATCCATTGATAAGTTTGCTGAACAACCAATTTCATTTACCCGTATACCGCGTTGTTGATTACACTGATCTGCTGGCATTAGTCGTGTTGCCTTTTACTTTTTTACTCAAACCAATCAGCTATTCTCCATCCCTCGTAAGAAAGATAGCTATTGGATGCATCTGTTTCATTTCATTCACTGCCTTTACCGCTACTTCCATGCTAAGAAAAGTTGCCGATGACAACAGGGTAAGCCTGGATAAATACGTCAAAACAAAAAAGAGTGAGCCGGAGATCATTGCTAAAATGAAAAACGACGGACTGGATCCTCAGCCAATGCCAGGTATCTATGAAAAATACAGCCAGCGTCGTTTTTATTCGAAGATTAAAAATGCCGATGGCAGTGAGCGCATGGTACCGATGGATTCATTAAATAAAGGGGGTATCTATGAAAAGATTGGTTATGGTACAGCTTACAACATTCCGGTTGTGTATGTAAATGGTGATTCGATTCAAAATCTTCAATTTCTTATTTCAAATTTCAATGATCATAAGAAAGAAATAAGACTTCATTCCTTTCAGTATAGAGATACTTCTTCTGCTGAATTCTCCATCAGATCCTATGGAATATGGAGGGAATTCAGAAGACCCTTAAAAAAGAAATTTAAAAAGCTACTCAAATAATTCAAGGTCAAAATTAAAAAGTCAAAAGACGTTCGTAATCGCACGAACATCTTTTGACTTTTTAATTTTGACTTTTGACTTTCTCTTACACTAGCTCAATATCGAAACTCACAAGATCTCTGAACTGTTGTATTCTTCTGTCAATATCTTTCTTCGTTATCTCTTTCAATCTTGTTGCACCAAATTTTTCAACGCAGAAACTAGCCATCGCAGAACCTACGATGATAGCTGTTTTCATATTTTCGAAACTGATGTCTTTTGT
>JBDTPD010000016.1:0-17653 GCA_039932855.1 Chitinophagaceae bacterium
CCGACCTTCTTCAGTAGCACCCATTATAAACTCTCCTCCTTCTATCCAGACCATTCCTTCTGTTGTTGCTGTTGTAGTATGAATAGATGAGGTATCGCTATGTGTTGAATAGCGTGAAGGCATGTTTGATTCGCAGGAGACAATACTATCCTCTTTGACTGCCACTGTTTTTTGTCCAGTATGAGTACAGGAAAAAAGGAAGCAACTACTTATGATGATGACTAGCCTTTGCAAGAATATTTTTTCTAAATGTAGGAAAGAAATGGAATACATATGGACACGGATCAACCGGATTTTCACGGATAATATATAATAACAGATCAAACAGAATACTGACCCTTAGCCCATAGTTTCAACCATGGGTTGATGAAAATAAAAAACTGATTAATAAAAAATCCGTGTATACCTAACTGACCTGTGCTACCCGTATTCTATTGTCTACCCATGGTTGAAACCATGGGCTAAGGGCCACTCTGATTATTGTATCATTAAAATCCGTGCTAATCCTTGACATCCGTGTCATCCGTGTTCAAAAAAAAGAAGCCTCACAAATGTGAAGCTTCTTAATCTTCTAATCCATCTAATTCTCCCAAATCCCTGTTCAGACAATCAAGTCAAGCCAGTTCTATGGCACCAATTTAAAATCCGCCTCTTTCACATTCCAACTATTAGTACCAATAAATAATTTGAAGTTGCCCGGTTCAGCTACATACTTCAAATTGCTATTATAAAATTTCAGATCATTCGCGCTGATCGTAAATGAAACATTTTTGCTTTCTCCTTTCTTCAACATGATCTTTTGAAATCCTTTTAATTCTTTTACAGGACGTGCAATACTTCCTACCATATCACGTGTATACAATTGTACCACCTCTTCACCATCATAGTTTCCGCTATTGGTAATGGTGATACTAGCTGTCAGCTTACCTGTGCTATTGATAGAAGTTTTATCCAGTTTCAAATCACCATATGTGAAAGATGTATAGCTTAATCCATATCCAAAAGGATACAAAGGACTGTTCTCTACATCGAGGTAGTCACTGCGGAATTTGTGAAAGGTATCACCACCATTGGGTCTTCCTGTATTCAGGTGATTGTAATAGTTTGGAACCTGTCCCACATTTCTTGGAAAACTGGTGGTCAGTTTACCAGATGGATTATAATTTCCAAACAATACATCAGCAATTGCATTACCCGCTTCATGACCAGCATGCCAGGTGAATAATATTGCATTGGCTTGCTCTTTCTCCAAATTCAATATTAACGGACGACCACTCATGATCACCAATACGATCGGCTTACCTGTTTTCTTAAGTTCCATGATCAGGTTTTCCTGGCTGGCAGGAATATGCAGATCAGAACGGCTGGCTGATTCACCACTCATCTCTGATGCTTCACCAATAACAGCAACAACTACATCGGCTTGTTTGGCAATAGCAACTGCTTCATCGATCATTTCCTGTGCTGAGCGTTTATCAATATCAATTCTTGTTCCGAATACATTTACGTGCTTCGCAAAGGTAGTATCATCAGAAATGTTTGCTCCTTTTGCATAAAGGATCGTAGCACCGCTTCCCATATTCTTCATTCCATCTATTACTGGTATTGATAAATCCGAATTTCCCGAAACGGCCCATGTACCAAGCATATTACCTTTATCATTCGCCAATGGTCCTATTAATGCGATCGTGCCTGATTTTTTTAATGGCAATACCTGGTTATCATTTTTAAGTAATACAAAAGAATGCTCTGCAAATTCTCTTGCAGCTTGTCTTTTATCAGCAGATAATACTTCTTTTGATGCTCTTTGCTCATCGCAATAGCGATAAGGATCTGCAAACAATCCAAGTTTATATTTTGCTTCGAGGATTCGTCTGCACGCATCATCGATTTGCTTCAACGTCGTCTTCTTTTCTGCTAATGATTTAGCAATGGTGGTGAGAAAACCTTCTCCCACCATATCCATATCAAGACCTGCATTTAATGCTAATGCTGATACAGTTTGCAGATCACCCATACCATGGTCCGTCATTTCATTGACAGAAGTATAATCAGAAACAACAAATCCTTTGAAGCCCCATTCTTTTCTTAATAGATCAGTCAGCAACCACTTATTACCTGTAGCAGGAATATTATCAATGGTATTGAATGAGCTCATCACACTGGCAGTGCCTGCATCAACAGCTGCTTTATACGTTGGCAAATATTCATTATACATTCTTACACGACTCATATCAACTGTATTATAATCACGGCCCGCTTCTGCTGCACCATATAAGGCAAAGTGTTTTACACAAGCCATCAATGTATTATTGGCAGAAAGATCAGTACCCTGATAACCTTTAACCATTGCTCTGGCAATCTTTGAACCGAGATAAGGATCTTCGCCAGCGCCTTCTGCTATACGACCCCAGCGTGGATCACGCGCTATATCAACCATAGGAGAAAATGCCCAACACAAACCATCAGCAGTAGCTTCTGTTGCTGCCACTCTTGCACTCCTTTCAATCATCGCCGTATCCCAGCTACATGATAATCCTAATGGAATAGGAAATGTTGTTTTATATCCATGAATCACATCCGACCCAAAGATCAATGGGATCTTTAACCTGCTTTTAGTAACGGCCATTTCTTGCGCCTTCCTGATTTTATCTTCACCAATAACACCAAACAAGCCGCCAACAGATCCTTTAGCGATCTTTGATTCTACATCACTGCTTACTACAGCACCGGTAGCTACTCCACCGCCCGGTGTCAACAGATTCAGCTGACCGATCTTTTCTTCCAGTGTCATTTTTTTCATCAGGCTATCAACAAACTGGTTCATTCGATTTGATGCTGCGCGTTGGCTAAATCCCTGCAGGGATATTGACACTAGTACGACTAACAACAATCCTTGTATTCTTTTCATCATCATTTTTTTGATTTCAATAAATATGGTTGAATAACCTTTTGCCAGATGGCATAGCCCTTAGCATTCATATGCAGGTTATCTTCAAGAAAAATATCTTTCATTGGTGCACCGTCTTTATCAAGCATTTTGTGATACACATCGATAAAACTGGTTTTCTTCTTTGTTTTCAAAAATTCTTTAATGCCATTATTAGCTTCTTCCATTTTTGAAGCGAGCCTCAAACGGGTCGGACTTGGTTTGATAGAAACAAAACCGATCGGCACATCCGGCATACGCGCACGTATCAATTCAAATAATGTTTTAAATCGTGCAATGACCATGGCGGCCGTAACGGTATCAGAAGAAGCGAGATCATTATCGCCGCAATAGATCAGGATCTGTTTTGGCTGGTAAGGAAAGATCACGTCATCGGCATAGCGGATAACATCAGGCAACATAGAACCACCAAACCCACGGTTAATGATATGATACTTAGGAAAATAATCCTGCACGTCTGTCCATTTGCGGAAAGAGGAACTGCCGACAAGAAGAATTGCATTTTTGGGAGGAAATGAAACCGAGTCTTTCTTTTTAAAGGCGTCGATCTCATTTTTGAATGGCTGAGCCTGGATAGCAAATGCCTGCAGCGATAGCAGGCCTATCAGCAATGTTCTTTTAAAAATCTGCAACATGATCGTTATTTAATATTATCTGTCTAAAATATGAGCAAAGCTGTATGTTTTTATATCATTACTAAAATAGTTTATCGTGCTTTCTGCTCTTTACTATTTCTTTCAACGCCGTAGTTTTGATGTAGTAAATACTATTCAACCTTCTGCACCGGTGATCTTCCGGAAACCCCATTCTCATTGATGGCCTCTATAGAAAAGTAGTACGTCTTCAGTTTATCCATCGCTTTGTAATAATATTCATTCGCATCGTGTACCATTATGCAATTATATAGTTTATCGGGCGAGGTGCCTGTATAAATATTATACGCATACGCATTCTGCACCGGGCTCCATTTGATCCATGCACTGCGTTTATCTTTTTCTGTGCGCAATACGATCAATGTTTTTACAGAATCAGGTTTTGCGCCATTACCATTTCCAAACACCCGTAAGCCGCTGATAGCAAACTTACCGGTAGGCATATGAATATTTTCCAGTTTGATGTACCGCGCCTGTACCGGATTTTCCAGTTCTACATAATCATGCGGTACATCTGTTTTATTATTGCTCTTATCTTTTAGAATGGTCCATTTTTTTCCATCAATAGAATAATACAGTTTATACTGATGATAGACACCTAATGATTTTCCCAGAAATTCTGCATCCTGGTCACCATAATTAATTTGTACAGCATATACAGCAGATACTGATCCCAGGTCAGATTGAATCCATTCTCCTTTATTACCAGTAGTCGCGCTCCAGTACGTTTTTATATTTTCATCTACAGCGTTATTGGCATAATAGCTCCCATAGGTAGATGATACCAATAACGGTTTCTTATAATTCAACAACATCCATCCGGTAAACAAATTGCCTGGGTTCACACCCGGATAAGGCAAGGTAAAAAACCGTGACGCAGGTAAATAATATGGATAATCACCAAAGGAAGTATTGCACCACATCATACCTTCCGCATCAAAGCCGGCGGGCCAGATACCAATGCGACGTTCGAAATTATTTTTTACCGAAATAGAAATCGTAGATACATGCCAGTAGTTCTTTAAATTATCCTGGAATGTAGAACCATGCCCGGCACCTCTTGCAAAACCTCCCGGCTTATAACTAAACGGATCAGATTGCGGAACGAATGGTCCCAATGGAGAATCACCAACTACTACACCATCTGCATAACCACTAAACTCTGTTCCCGGTGCCCCATATTGCAAATAATATTTTCCATTATGCTTTGTCATCCATGATCCTTCGATAAATGGATCGAGAAAAGTATCATCCATGTATTCACCAAATCGTTGCCATCCATATCGCCATTCCTGTAGAAAATACATTTCTTTCCGGTATCCCATAGGCTGCATCGTTTTCCGGTTCAGCTCTATACCATAAATAGGATATTGATTGCTGCTACCATTGTACATATACAGCTTACCATCATCGTCGGTAAAGAAAGCAGGATCCCAACCGCCTATGTCAAATGAATCAACCAATGGTCTCCATTCATTCTTTTTTGGATCAGTACTCATCCAGATAGTGAAGTTGCTGGAGTACGTAGAACCGAAAACAATCATAGTATCACCGATAATGCCGACAGCAGGTGCACATAATTCATCATAGCCGCTATTCCATGGGCGAAGAAATTTTTTTGAAATAAAATTCCAGTTCACCATATCACTGCTCCACCAATAACCCCATTGATTAGTGCTGAATAAATAATAATCACCTTTATAATTTACGATCACCGGATCGGCAGTAGCGCGATGCTTGCCCCATTCTGTAAAATTAGGAATAGGCGTGTAACCGTAATCTATGTTGACAGGATTGCAAAAGGTTTTTTGCTGAGCGGTGGCGCAGTTGCAGACAATCAGAAGAAGGTAGAAAATCTTTTTCATAGTATTTGACCTCCCTGCCCCTCTCCAAAGGAGAGGGGAGCAGAGTTTTATAGTAGTAATAGAGTTCTCAATGATCGAAGTATTCCAATATGTCTGCATTTCGCACTCGCACTCCGCACTCGCTACTTCTTCAACCATGGACTTTCAAAACCAAGTTTTATCAATCCTGCTTTTACTTCAGGACAACTCATGAACAGGTTCCATAACAATCCGCTTCTGTAATTTTCCATCATCACTACAGCCGGTCCCTGATCGATGGCGAGATATCTTGGTAAATACCAATTATCAGTTTCACTGAATGCATCATAAAATCCATACGGTCCCCAGAGTTTATCTTTCATATCAGTATACCAATGCTTCATGGCAGCCATCGATTGATCCGGTGTATATGGAAATGCAGTTAATGCAGCTGTAGGTGAAATAACTCCGAGATCATCTTTATCCGATGGCGCATGACCCGAATATCCTTTTATAGAATAACTCGCAGTCAATCCCCAATTATTCGGACCATATCCTTTAAAGTGTTTGGGATTCTGTACGCACCATGTATAATTAATCAGCGTCTGACTTTTATTTTCTTCCCAATAGTCTGCGTATTTATCTTTTAACCCTCTTGGATCTAAACCGAGATAAGAATATTGTGACCAGAATAATGGGCCACCATTTGGCGGATTACCCTGGTGAGCCAGATGCAATTTGTATCCAAAGCTTTTTGTGGTCTTATTTATTTTTCCATTTTCTGCCCAACCCTGATTGTATACTGCAGCTGATACACCATGTGTTGGTGAAGAGGCGCCAAGTATGTAAAGGATCAAACATTCATTATAACCATGTACCGCAAAATTCATGATCCATCCTTTATCAGGACTCCAATGCCAGTACAATACGTTTTTCCCTTGCGTGTACCAATCATATTCAACATCCTTCCATAGTTTATCGATGCGGGCTGCTAATTTTTTTTCATCCTCATTACCATTATTGAAAAATTGTCTGACGCATAACAATCCCTGCACCATATAAGATGTTTCAACAAGATCGCCACCATTATCATTAGGACTAAATGGTCTTACTTTTCCTGTCTCACCATTCCACCAATGTGGCCATGCTCCATGAAATCGATCAGCTGTTTCTAAGAAATGAACGATCTTTTCTAATCGTACTCTTCCTTCGTCGCGCGTGATGAATCCCCGATTGATAGCAACAAGTATTGCCATGACACCAAAACCAGCACCACCACTGGTGACAGTACTCTGATCATGTTCCGGGTAAATATTATCTATATGTAAACGTTCTCTTCCTAAACCGCTGGTTGGTTCGGCACCATCCCAGAAATATTGAAACGTTTGCTGTTGTACCAACCGAAAGAGTGCCGAATCAGACAATGTTGAATCAACTGCATTTGTTTGTTCACCTGCAGCCACTGGTTTTTTATTTCCCGGGTTACAACTGAAAATAAAAAAGGCAAAGACTAATAAAGTGATCGATTGTTTCATAATATCTGATATAAATTCAAAAGTCAAAATTAAAAAGTCAAAAAAGCAGACTGATATTTTGAATTTTTAATTTTGACTTTTGAATTACTATTTATAAATATGGAGCCGTAAACCCTAATGAAGTTAACCCTGCTTTTACTTCCGGACAACTTGTAAATAAGTTCCACAATAATCCACTCCGGTAGTTTTCAATCATCACAATGATCGGTCCCTGGTCAATCGCCAAAAAAGAATCGGCGAACCAGGTATCTTTTAATGAGAATGCATCGACAAAGCCATACTGCTTCCATAATTTATCACCCAGCTTGTAATAAAAGAATTTCAATGCATTCATTGATTCAACAGGTGTATAGGGCATAGAGGATAGGGCAGCAGTGGGAGCAATCACTCCCCGGTCATTGGTAGGAGAACTCGCCGTATAACCATTCTCGATATCGCTGGCTGTTAATCCCCAGCATAGATCACTATAACCAAAATTTCCTTGCGGATTTGTTTTACAATAATTATAATTAATGAGCGTATGATTTTTTGTTTGCGTAGCATAATTCGCATACGCATCCGATAAGCCTGTAGGATTTATTCCCAGGAATGAATAATGAGAGAAGAATAACGGACCTCCATAAGCAGGACCAAGTGGCAACTGATAACCATAATAAGTATTACCATTTACCATAGAACCATTTCTTGCAAAGCCACTATCATATACTGCTTTTGGAATTGCATGTGTAGTCGATGAGGCTGCGAGTGCATACGTGATCAGGCACTCGTTCCATCCCTGTATCGTTACATTCACTGCAAATCCTGCCGTAGGGCTCCAGTTCCAGTACAATATCTTTTTTCCATTCTGCCTGAACCAATCCCAGTCTACTCCGTTCCATAATGTATTGATATCAGTTCGCAAATTTGTTTCCGATGCATCTCCACCATTAAAATATTGCCGTGCTGTAAGCAATCCGGCCATGAGATAAGATGTTTCAACAATATCAGCTCCATTATCATTTGGCCCGAATGGAATGACGGCACCGGTATTACCATTTAACCAATGAGAAAAAGCTCCATGAAAATTTGGTGCCGTATTTTTTAAAAAGCCAACAATAGTTTGCAATCTTGCCAGACCTTCTGCACGTGTGATAAAGCCATGGCTGATAGCAGTAACGATGGCCATAACGCCAAACCCTGAGCCACCCGTAGTGACGGTATTATTATCACCATTACTTCTTTCCCTGGCTAATCCACTAACAGGATGACCAAAGTCCCAGAAGTATTTAAAAGTTTGTTGCTGTATTTTATCCAGCAATTGATTGTCTGTAATAATTGGGAACTTATCAGTAGAATCAATCTTCGTCAGCATACTTACATCAACACTGGATAATAAACTACCGCCTTGCTGTGATTTCAAAGAAGTGCTTACAGAAAGTGCGTACCAGGTGATAGGAGTTAATGCCGGAGAAGGTTGAATAACAATTGTGCTATCACTATTTTCCAGTGAAGAAGTAAAGGTGGCTGCAGTTCCGCTTTTGTTTTTGAGTGTGATCGCGCCTGCGAATGATGATTGCGCAATTTTATCGGGGAAAGTAATTTTTATAACTGGTGTATAATTAACATTCGTATAAGTAAAGCCACTAAAACTACCATTGACTTTTAAGGAAGAGAAAGCAAATGAAGAAGGGCCGGGAGGAGGAGTTCCACCGCCACCGCCTCCATCATCACCACCCTTGTTACATCCGGAGAGGAGAATAATAAAAAGTATATAGTAATAGTGCTTGTATTTTTTCATAACCGGATTTAGCAAGTCAAAATTCAAAAGTAAAAAGTCAAAATATCAGAGTGCTTTTTTGACTTTTTACTTTTGAATTTTGAATTTGTAAAAAATGGGAGGCTACCGGGTTGGCAACCTCCACGCTTTCCTAACATACTGCTTCTGCTTACTTATTTTCCTTTGCCCTGCAATACGGTGAGGGCATTGATCTCTAATGCGGTGAGGACTTTATTATAAACTCTTACTTCATCCAATGAACCGGTAAGGAAACTTGCCCATGATTGCGCACCGGAGCCAGTTGTTTCACTTGGTGATGTATTGAATTGCGTTGTTCCTAAGATCAGTTTACCAGGATTCGTTACATGCAATGGACCAAAACCAGTAGCAGTAATATCTGTCACCTTTGATCCATTTATATATAACAGGTAGTGTGAAGTGGTACCGTCATAAGTAATTGTAACGTTTGTCCAGTTATCAAAGAAATTGATACCGCCTTCTGTTGGAAATTCTTTATCATCAGTGCCGTTAAAAATATGTGTCCTGAACCGGCCATTAGCATTGGTGCCGCCATTTTCAAAAAACAAGTCAATGTTTCCCCAGAAACCATCTGTTTTACCAAAACTAAAAATGTCGATGATACCGGTAGATGGCGGAGGTGTGTTTACCCATTCCGACACCGTAAAACTTGTCATGCTATTGAAGTTTGCTGAAGGCGATGCCAATACATACGCATTCAATGCACCTTTCAATGCCTGGCCCTTAAAGCCTCCGGCAAAAGATGTTCCTACATTCGTACTTGCTGAACCTGATACGCTATCAATAAGTGAACCATCGAATGCCCAATAACCAACAAGGTTAGACGCAGCTATTTCACTTGATTTAGTAAATCCTCCGATGGTAAAAGCAGGTGCATAGCTTTTTGGATCATATTTTTTATAACAGGATGACAAAACGATGGCCACTGCAGCGATGCATAACCAGCCGGTACGTTTTGCTATATGGATTGATTTCATAATAATTGTTTTTAGCGATTAATATCCGGGGTTTTGTGTAAGGGTACCTGCGCTCAGGTCGATCTCGCTTTGTGGAACCGGCCATACTTCATTCTTATTGGCCTTCCAACCAAGCGGACCAAATACTGCTAACGCTCTTCCTTGCCTGATCACATCGAAATAGCGATCATATTCCATGGCAAGTTCTACTCTTCTTTCTTTCCAGATAGCAGTTTGCAGCGCTGTTTTGTCAGTGGTAACCACTGCAGGCAATGTACCAGCTGGTGCGCCTGTTCTTGCGCGGGCTCTGACCAGCTCTAATGAAACAAGTGCATCTGCAGGATGATCAAGTTGATTATTTGCTTCAGCATTCATCAACAATACATCGGCATAACGGATGACACGATAATTCTGCTGAGAACCTTCGGTACCGGATACATACATACTGAAAGGCACGTACGATTTTTGATTGTACATGGGATTAGGTACACTGGCAGGTATTGCATCACCTTCCGGCGTAGTCTCACCAGCAAAGATGATAGTAGCATCTTTGCGCGGGTCATTTGGTTCGTAAGCATTATTTGCAAGGTCGCTTGTAGGAATATGAAAACCCCAACCGCCGCCACTTACATTTCTTACACCCTGTACCTGCGAATATTGAGAATTTGAGGCATCACTATTATTGGGTATAAAGGCTGCCTGTACTTCAAAAATAGATTCACTGCAATTTTCATTGGCGATTCTGAACAGTTGCTCATAATTAGCAAACAAAGAATATGTATGAGAACTGATCACCTGATCGGTAAACGATTTTACATCGGCCCATTTCCCCTGGTACATGGCAACTTTTGCATGCAATGATAAAGCGGCGCCTTTAGTAGCACGACCTACATCTGCACCTGTATAGGAAGCAGGCAAACCTGCTGCTGCATCGGTAAGATCTTGTTCGATTGCTGTCCATACTTCAGCCTTTGGAGTACGAGGAATGTTATATTCAGAGGCATCAACCGGAACATGCAAACGAAGAGGTACATCACCGAATGCACGGACCAATCTGAAATACTCATATGCTCTGATAAATTTTGCTTCGAGTAAATAGCGTGCTTTCAATGTTGCATCCATATCGATCTTTGGAATATTATCAAGCACCTGGTTGCACAGGTTGATTTGCTGGTAACGACCGTTCCAGAAATCAGATATCTGACCATTCGTAGAGGTGGCCGTAAAAGAATTAAACGCATTCATCACCGGAACTGATCCATCAGATGGATCACTACCGGTTTCAGCATCATCTGAACCAAGGCTTTCCAATGCAATAGGAGCAAAAGCTACTTCTGTCCAGCCGCGAAGATTTGCATACATCGCATTCACACCTTTCGTTGCATCGTCCTGCGATACCCAGAATTGTGCTGCAGGTTGTCTTCCCTGCGGCGGTATATCCAGGAATGTTTTTTTACAACCAGTGGCAAGGATAATTACTCCGGCTGCCAACGCAGTTATTTTTATTTGAATTGATTTCATAAAATTTAATTTGATCGGTTAAAAAGTAACATTCACACCAACATTATAAATTGCTGACAATGGGTAAACGTTGTAATCAACGCCAGCCCTTGTAGCACCACCACCTATTTCAGGAGTAAATCCTCTGTACTTGAAGAACGTGAACGGATTTTGTGCTCCTGCATATACTCTCAGCTGGCTCATGCTCCAACGGCGAACCATGGAAGAAGCGAATGTATATCCTAACTGAATATTACGAATGCGGAAGTAATTGCCATTTTGTACGTAGAATGAATTAGAACGTGAATTTTGTCCACCGGCAAGGAATGGCGAAGGATATTCATTCGAGGTACCCGCACCATGCCAGCGATGATCATAAAAATCTTTCGTATAATTTTCCGTACCAAAACGTAAAGCAGTGTTGGCATCATAGACATCTACACCAGCCAAACCCTGGAAGTCCAGCGCAAGATCAAATTGCTTATATCCAAATGAAGTATTGAAACCATAAGTAAGTTTTGGATTAGGATTGCCAAGTACAACGCGATCCTTATCATCGATCTTACCATCTTCATTTACATCGCGCATGATAAAATCTCCAGGACTTGCACCTGGCATAATTGGATCGCCATCTTTATTTTTATAATTTAATATGTCTGCATCTGACTGGAAGATTCCCATTACCTGTAATCCATAAAACTGACCAATTGGCTGACCAACTATAGTACGTGTATTAAAGTTGTTAGAGCCAGTTGTACCAACTGCCTGGTAGATTGGGTTGGCGCCGGTAGATACATCCAGTACTTTATTATTATTAGTAGCAAGGTTGGCACTTAACGAATAAGTAAGTCCATTTCTTATCTGATCTTTCCATGTTACTAAGAATTCAAGACCCTGATTCTGGAAAGTAGCCTGGTTACCGATGATAGAGCTACCTGTGGTTCCGATTGAACCTAACACAGGAATATCGAAGATGGCTTTCTCTGTTTTCTTATTATAGAAACCAATTTCTGTATACAACTTGCTATTAAGAAGGGATGCTTCTAAACCAATATCTGTTCCAACACCTCTTTCCCAATACGTGGTTGGAGTAACAAGGGTGTTAACGCTGGCGCCTGGAGCTGTGCTACCATTACCACCTACATAAGTGAATGCCGGTGTCTGCGTTACTTTTAATTCAGACAGGTTAGCCGGTACTGATACGTTACCAACTTTACCCCAGCTTCCACGGAGTTTAAGGTTATTAAAAATATGCTGATCCTTCATGAAGTCTTCATTGGTAAGTACCCAACCCACTCCCACAGAAGGGAAATAACCCCAACGTTGACTACCAGTAAATTTAGAAGAACCATCAGCACGCATAGTAGCTGTCAGCAAATATTTATTCTGGAAAGAATAATTGATTCTTCCAAAATAAGAAGCCACTGTAGATGACAATGGATAAGCAGGATTATTTGTATTAGGATCCACATCTGTAAACCTGTAATTATTTCCAAGACTCAGGTAATAGTTACCTGTATTGATGCCCGGAACATTGTCAGCTGAAGCGATTGACTGCCTGTATTGATAACTCTGCGCGCCTTGTCCTGCCAGTATTGTAATGTTATGATCGCCAAATTTATTTGTATAAGTCAATGTATTTTCCAAAATCCAATCGCGTACACTACCTGTTGTCAACGTCAGATTGCTGACTGAATTACGTTGTATCAACGTAGCACTGTATACCGGGTTGAAGTTGCGTGTTTCTTTCTGTCCATAATCACCACCGATATTAGTATGGAACGTAAAGTGCTTCGCAAATTTCAGATCTGCATAAGCAGTACCTGTAAGACGATAGTACTTTGATTTTTGTTTGTAATAATCGATGCTTACTTCCGGATTGAAGTTAGCAGAACTGGTAGCCTGGAAATCATTAGGATCGCCATATGTGCCATCTGCATAAAACACCGGAACAATCGGAAGTGCAGCAAATGCCTGGTGCAATATGAGACCTGTATTGGCATCGTTTGAATTATTCATTGATCCCGTAATAATATATCCAACTTTCAGAAAGCTGGCCACCTGGAAATCATTTTGAAGTTTAATCGTATACCTGTCAAAACGATTTGTTTTGATCAAACCATCCTGTGACAGATAACCCAATGAAAAATTATACGCTGATTTTTCACCACCACCACTTACTGAAACCTGGTGATTGGAGATCAATGCATTTCTTAACACCTGATGAAACCAATCAGTGGTACCATAACCAGCAGGATTAGCATAGCGTGGTACAAATGGTGGATAGTTCGGATCATTAGCGTTCTTTTTGGCAAGATCGTAACCAATTTTATCAAGCTCATTGATCATCTGGGCATATTCAGGACCATTTGCCATATCCACCTGGTTAGTTACTACCTGGTTACCAATGTATCCATTGTAGTTAATAACAGGTTTACTGTTTCTTGCTCCTTTCTTGGTAGTGATCAGCACCACACCATTTGCAGCACGGATACCATAGATAGATTCAGAAGATGCATCTTTCAAAATGCTGATCGTTTCAATATCAGCAGGATTCAGGAAAGTGATATCATCAAACCATACTCCATCTACTACATATAAAGGATTGGCATTGCCGTATACTGTTCCCAGACCTCTGATCCTGATCTCCGGAGCAGAACCCGGAGCTCCGAGGTTAGTGATCTGTACACCGGCAACTTTACCTTGCAATCCGCTCATCGGATTGACAGATGGTTGCTTTGAAATTTCATCTCCTTTGATGGTCGCAATAGAACCGGTCACATCCATTTTTCTTTGTGAACCGTAACCTACTACGATCACCTGCTCCATTACTTTAGTTGATTTCACCAGTGAAACGTTCACTGCTTCTTTATTAGCGGCACTCACTTCCTGGTCCTCGTAACCAACCGAAGAGATAACTAATGTAACGTTGGCATTGGGAGCATTGAGCGAAAAACTTCCATCAGTTCCGGTAGTCGTACCGGTAGTGGTTCCTTTTATCTGAACAGATGCGCCAGTCAATGGCACATCATTTTCACCCGTAACCACTCCTCTGATAGTTACATCAGGGGCGACATTCGGATCTTCTTTGATAACGATAAGGTTATCATTCATTAGCTGGTATTGCAATTTTGTTCTTTGCAGTACCAGTTCCAGCACCTCGTTGAGTGCTGCGTCTTTTACATTGATGTTTACTTTGTAACGGATGTCCTCCAGGTTGTTGTTGTAGAGGAACCGGTAGCGTGTCTGCTTTTCAATCGAGCGAAGAACATCGCTGATTTCTGTCTTTTTTAAACGCAAATTGATCTTCTCCTGCCCAAAGCCGGTAGCTGAAACATTTAGCGTAAAAAACAGGAAAAATAATGCTGTCAGTTTCATGATAAGCAGAACTTTTAGTGGTAACGGTTTTTTAGGAACCGTTAAAAAACATTTCATATTTTTAAGCATATTAGGGGTTAAACAATCCAACATTCCCGTGTTGATTTTCATTAGCCTTTAAGCCTGAGACAATGCTGCAAACATTGCTTCAGACCTCACCCCCCTTCTTTTGATTTATCAGGAGAAGGGGTTGGTAAGAGGTTATTTTGGATAAAGATTATTTTGATGAGCTAATAAGTATTTCATTTCCCTGGATTTTATAATCAAATTCACCGATCGCTTCTTTTAAACTTGCCAATGCCTGATCAGGTGTTTCATTTTCAAACGATCCATTAAAGCTTAACCGCTTCACTTTTTCATCTGCGAAACTGATGGTCACATTGAACCACCTCTCCATTTTCAATGCGAGTTGTTCAAAATTTTCTCCGCGAAATTCAAGGCGACTATATACCCAGGCAGTTTCGAAACGTTCACTTTCTTTTTTCGAACTATCAATACTAAGAATGGTAAAAGCTGGGGCAGCTTTTATAACAGGCAACTCATTCTTTCTTTCAGACACTACTGATTCAACAGAGGCTGCATGACGTGGTAATACCAATTTTTCATTTGGCGTTAATACAATAGGTGTTTTCGCTGCATCTTCCTGTCTGAATACCTGTACTAACCCACGATATAATGTTGTTTCAATATTTGCATCTTCAGGATACGCTTTTACGTTGAAAGCTGTTCCCAAAACTCTTATATCAATACCTGATGTATGAACAATGAAAGGTTGAGAAGGATTTTTTACAATATCAAAAAATGCTTCTCCTTCGAGACGTACTTCACGGGTCTTACCAGTGAAATCATTTTCAAAAAATAATTTTGATCCTGCATTTAACCATACGGTACTACCATCCGGTAAGAGAGAACGTGTGCGACTACCTTTTTGTGCGATCAATGGTTCTTTGTCTATCGATAACGCATCATGTTTTTTTACAAAAAATAAAGTGCCTGCCAATATAATGAGGAGTGCTATGGAAATAGGAACCAGGCGGCGGCGCCTTCTGCGGCGTGAGGAAGGAATAAAAAGATCTTCAGTCTCGGTCTTCGCTTTATAAATTATTTTTGAAATATGTGCTTTTGCATCGTCTTCATCTTCATAAAGATCATGTTCTTCTCTCCAGGCACGTTTCAATAATTCAAAACGTTGTTGCAAGGATTCATCATTGGCTAAAAAGCACGATAGTTCCTCCTGTTCAACAGAAGAAACTTCATTATTTAATGCACGGGCCATTAATTGCCAGATACGTTCGGGAGATTCCATAGCAAATCGTTCACCTGTAAGGACAGTGAAATAGAAATTATCTACTAAGGACTAACTAATCTTTTTTAAGATTTTTTTTATCGATCGCGGAATCGGGGAGAATAAATGCTTTTTCCAGCTTGTCGATATGAAGGGCCATGCAGATTTTTTTTACTGCAATTGCCATTTGAACATCAATCGTATTGACAGATATATTAAGGATCTCAGCGACTTCTTTGTACTTGAGTCCGTCTTCGCGGATGAGTTTAAAAATAAGTTTGCAACGTGGCGGTAAGGATTCAATCGCATGTTGCATACGCCCCATCATTTCAGCGGTGATCATCAGATCATATGGATCAGCAGCGAATTTGTCAACCGTAGTATCGAGGAAATCAAATGGAGCAGCTACTAATTCGTGTGCCTTGCGTGACAAAGCATTCAGTGATCTGTTTTTAGTAGCGACGTATAAATAGACGGTAATATTTTCGATGGTGGGGACCTGTTGGCGATTGGCCCATAGTTTTACAAACACATCCTCTACTAACTCCTCAGCAATTTCTTTGGAGCGCACGAGGGAAACAGCGAACTGGATCAGCTTTTTACCAAAATGAAGATATAACTGCGTAAAGGCAGTCTCATCTCCTTCAGCAATCTTCTGTTGAAGTTCCTTTACCTGAACTGTCGTATGAGGATCGTTCACAAGCAATCGTAGAACAGGATAGGTGAAAAATTCAAACCGCGAAAACTAAGGTAGGACTTTTTTCTCAGTTCACAGTTGGCAGTCAGCAGTCGGCAGTCAGTCTTCGACAATAGTTAAAGTCTTAAAGGTCTGTATAGTTACAGCAGTAACCGATTACAGAAAGCGACTGCAGACTGCCAACTGCCCACTGCAGACTGCCAACTGACTTACAACTGTTAGACTCCGACTGAAATCAGTAACTTTGAAAGTCAAATTGCTCGCCCATGGACCAGGAAGAATTATTTCAACAAAAAATAGACGCAGAAACGCGTATTGAACCAAAGGATTGGATGCCTGAGGCTTACCGGAAAACCAATATCCGGCAGATCAGTCAGCATGCCCATAGTGAAATTGTGGGAATGCTACCCGAAGGCAACTGGATCAGCCGCGCCCCGTCGCTGAAACGAAAGGCGATCCTGATCGCTAAAGTGCAGGATGAAGCTGGGCACGGACTGTATTTATATTGTGCTGCCGAAACACTCGGCATGTCACGCGAGGAAATGATCAATGATCTTCACAGTGGCAAAGCAAAATATTCTTCGATTTTTAATTACCCTTCGCTGACATGGGCAGACATGGGTGCGATCGGCTGGCTTGTTGATGGTGCCGCCATTCTGAACCAGGTAATGTTGTGTCGCACATCATATGGTCCTTATGCACGCGCGATGGTACGTATTTGTAAAGAAGAAAGTTTTCATCAGCGCCAGGGTTTTGAAACACTATTAATATTAAGTAAAGGAACAGCAGAACAAAAAGCCTTGTGCCAGGATGCCATCAATCGCTGGTGGTGGCCATCGCTGATGATGTTTGGTCCAACCGATAGCGAAAGCACCAATAGCGATCAAAGTATGAAGTGGAAGATCAAACGCAAAACGAATGATGAATTGCGCCAGAGCTTTGTAGATATGTGTGCCGAGCAGATAAAAGTATTGGGGATGACATTGCCTGATCCTTCATTGAAATGGAACGAAGAAAAAAAACATTACGATTTTGGTGAAATAGATTGGAATGAATTCTGGAACGTGGTAAAAGGAAATGG
>JBDTPD010000017.1:0-17578 GCA_039932855.1 Chitinophagaceae bacterium
TTTGCGGATCAATAACATTCATTGCATTATCAGGACGGAACGCAGGAAGAATAGGAATTTCAAATCCATCATCTTTTAATTTCTGATGATACCCTAATGAATCAACCGGATCGTCGGTAGTGCAAACAAGAGCCACATTCATTTTGCGAAGCAGGTTGCGAACGGAGTACGCTGGTGTTTGCAATTTTGCCGTACACTCATCATAGATCTTTCTCGCTGTATCAGGATTGAGCATATCCTGTATATCGAAATAACGCTGCAATTCGAGATGTGTCCAATGATATAAAGGGTTACGCAATGTATAAGGAACAGTCTCTGCCCATTTCTTGAATTTATCCCAATCAGGTGCGTTGCCGGTGCAATATTTTTCATCTACACCATTGGTACGCATGGCGCGCCATTTGTAATGATCGCCGTACAACCACGCTTGTGTAATATTCTCAAACTTCAGATCTTCCGCGATCTGTTGTGGTGGAAGGTGACAATGGTAATCAATAACGGGCATGCTTTTAGCAAACTCATGATAGAGACGTTGTGCCGTTTTGGTTTTCAATAAAAAATGCTCATCCATAAAAATTTTCATACACGTTCGTTTTATAATGATACTCCGCGTTTCCAGGGAATAAAATCGTCCTGGTTTAACAATACAGCTTTTGGAATTATTTCTCCGCTGGCTGCTTTTATACAATATTCTAAAATTTCTTCGCCCATTTGTGGAATGGTCTTTTCACCATCGATTATTGGACCAGTATTGATATCAATAATGTCCGCCATTCTCTTCGCCAACTTCGAGTTCGTTGCTACTTTGATCGTTGGACAAACAGGATTACCTGTTGGTGTACCTAATCCTGTGGTGAATAAAATCAAGGTAGCGCCACTGGCTGCTTTACCTGTTGTTGCTTCCACATCATTGCCCGGTGTACAAACAAGATTCAATCCTGATTTTATTGCCGGCTCTGTATAATCCAATACATCTACTACCGGTGATGTCCCGCCTTTCTTTGCGGCACCTGTACTCTTGATCGCATCTGTGATCAATCCATCCTTGATATTACCAGGAGAAGGATTCATATGAAAACCTGAACCTACCTGCAATGCTGCATCGCTGTAGGCTGTCATTAAATGAATAAACTTTTTAGCAGCGGCTTCTTCTTTTGTACGATCAATGAGATCCTGTTCTGCACCACATAATTCGGGAAATTCTGCCAGCAATATTTTTCCACCCAATGCTACTACGAGATCTGAACAATAACCAACGGCAGGATTAGCGGAGATGCCGCTGAATCCATCGCTACCACCACATTTTACTCCTATAACAAGTTTATCAAGTGAGGCAGGTTTCCTTTCCTGCTTGTTGACTTCTATTAATCCGAGGAAGGTCTTGCGGATCGCTTCTGCTACTAACTGCTCTTCGCTTTTTGATTGCTGTTGCTCAAAAATATACAATGGTTTATCAAAATTAGGATTGCGTTCCTTTAAATCATCTACCAATTGTTTTACCTGTAAATTCTGACAACCCAAACTAAGGATGGTTACACCAGCTACATTCGGATGATCTGCATAAGCGGCCAATAATTTACCAAGGATAGCAGCATCCTGTCTTGTACCACCACATCCGCCCTGGTGATTAAGGAATTTTATTCCATCAACATTTTTAAAAGGACGTTCTGCCAGTGCAACAGCCGGAGAAAGATTAACCGCAGAGATATCTTCTCCATTCTTGTATGCTTCAAGTAAATGATGAGAATATTGTTTGTATTTATCAGTGACTGCATATCCTAATTCATTATGCAATGCTTCACGGATAACATCGAGGTTTCTGTTTTCACAAAAAACCGTTGGCATGAACAACCAATAATTAGCTGTACCTACTCTGCCATCGGCACGATGGTAACCATTGAACGTTCTGTTCTTAAATTTGGATACATCCGGCGCATACCATTGGTAGTGGTAGGGTTTGTAAGTAAAGGGATCAGCAGCATGTTTTGTATTTTCTGTGGTCATGCGGCCACCACGCGGAATATCAAATTGTGTTTTACCTACCAATACACCATACATCGTGATCTTATCACCTGCATGCATATCCTGTGTAAAGAATTTATGTTTGGCAGGAATATCTTCCGGTAAAATATATTCTTCATTATCATAGCTCACCTTATCGCCCTTGGCGAGATCCTGTAAGGCAACCAATACATTATCCCCTGTTTGGACCATTAAAACTTTATGCTTCATCTTATACGATCGTTTGACGGAGTTGTTTACTGCTCAATGCGGCTCTTGCTCCTTCTTTATCTATTAATCTTATATTTTCTTTTACTGCAGATGCAAAACCAGGTAAGGATGAAAGATCAATTCCCCAGCGTTCTTTGTCGGCTAGCACAGCATCGACTAATCCATCCACATCATGCGTGGCCCATTGTTCAGCAAACCAGGAAGCCGCATCATCTTCTACGAGGTAAGCACTACCGTTGGATCTTCCATAATAACGTTTGTCAGCGCCAGCGCTGCATTTCATGAACACAAGATACGCCGCAAAACCGAGAGCCATTTGGGCAGGCACCTGTCCTGTTTTGTCAATGAATTTCTTTAATAATGGAGCATTACGCATCTTCATCTTTGAACTGAAGTTCATGGTAATGCTGATCCATTTGTGATCAAGGAATGGATTACGAAAACGATCCATTACTTTATTGGCAAAAGCACAGGCTTCATTATAACTGATTGTTTGATCATCCATAGCAGTAGCTATTTCCTGTATCATAATGCGACGGATAAAGGATGACATCTCTTCGTTTGCCATGGCTTCTTTCACTGTTTCAAAACCACCAAGCACAGCCAGTCCAGAAGAGAAAGTGTGCGTACCGTTTAATATGCGAAGCTTGAGCTCACGGAATTTTTCAATATCAGGTGTGATAATAACGCCATCATCGACACTACTGAAAGAAAGAACATCTTTCACTTTCTGGTTATCAGATTCGATAACCCATAAGCGGAACGTTTCGGCCATGATCATCAGCTCATCTGTATATCCGAGTTGATCCTCTGCCGCTTTCTTATCTGTTGCCGATAATTTTCCCGGAACAATACGATCAACTAATGAGTTACAAAAATGATTGGCAGTATCGAGCCAGATCATGAAATCATTTTCCAGTTTATTCTTCTTTGCCAGGTCCATCACAATGCCATGCAGTTTGTGGCCGTTATCGATGATCAATTCAGTAGGCACAATGACCATTCCGCTTTCATCGCTTCCTTTGAAAGCTTTATATCGTTCATATAAAAATGCCAATAGCTTACCGGGAAAGGATGGTGGCGGCGCCGCATGAATATCATCATCAGAAGGAACGATGCCAACTTCAGTGGTATTAGAAATGATCAATTGCATTTCAGGATTATATGCGCATTGAAGAATTTGTTTCCATTCTTCATTAGCAGATAACACACGACTGACAGATGAATTGATCACCATTTCTTCTACGGTATGGCCATCTTCAATGCCTTTTATGCAAAGTGTATAGAGACTATCCTGTTTTTCAAAATCGTCTGTACCACCTTTCGCTGTTGATTTTACAATCACCACACGTCCGTTAAATACACCCTGCTTATTGGCTTTATCGATAAAATAATCAGGTAAGCCGCGTAACAGGATACCAGTACCGAATTGCAATACTTTTTCAGGTAAGGATAATAACTTCTCCTCCGGAATAACAATCCCGTTTGCTGATTTGATTTTTTTTAAGTTTTCTTTGGACAATTGCATACACACTCGTTTTAGTTCTGGTCAGGGTACCATTTATTTTTAAATACCCAGTTAACAGTAATAGCAGCGGCATCGATTCCTGAAGGAAGATTATTCGCGTACCATTTATAATCATTACCGCCTTCGCGGTGACAGTTGTAATAATAAATCCGTTCGCCCCATTTGATGGTGTTATTCGTCGGTACCCGGTAGATGGCTGTATCGGCCATATTGTTTGCAAATGAACAATTGACTAAATAAAATTGTGCGTCGCGATGGTAACGTCCCAATAAAAAACCATCATATCCACTGAACCGGCAATTCACCAATACCGTTTTCGAATCTTCATGCGCTGATCCATCGTGCCAGATAGCAGCCGGACCATTATGTGAAATAAAATCACAGTTTTCTGCCCAGGCCCATCCACGCGGACAATAGAAATCAACACCACCTTCCATTGTACAATCTTTAAAGTACCACATGCCATTATCTACTTCCCATGGACTGACTGTATCGCCGCCAAAAGAACGAAAATGACAATTGATCGCTTTCATTCTTGTAGCAGAAAGCGTACGTAATGCCATCTGGTGACCTGCCTTTGCAATCTTCTTTTGATGTATGATCGTATCAGCAGCACAAGCGATGGTGATCTCTTGCTTCCAATCAAAGCCATAACTGTTGGTTATGGTCAGGTTTTTCAAAGTAATATCATTAGCTCCCACATTGATCGTTGCTACTCCCCAGTCGTCTTTATGATCGCATCGCCATTCATCACGGGCGATGGCTTGAGTAATAATGGTCTTGTCTTTATCTTCTCCTTCAAAAACGATATTGCTTTTCTTTATAAATATCTTCTCCTCGTACACCCCATTTTTTATAAAAATAATCCGTGGTGTTGCTGATGAGTCGGATAAACTATTGATAGCTGCTGTTATTGAATTAAAATCAGCTTTCCCTGTTTTTGCTACCACGATCTTTTTCTGCGCCTGTACAGTAACAAATCCGGTCACCAGCAAAATGATCAAACAATATAATTTCCGTTCACTCACTTTTTACTTTGGGTTAACAGCCATGCTGATAAAAGATCAGCTGCTTTATAATTATCAAAGGGCGCTGGCAATTTTCTTCCATCAGTGTATTCATTATATAACCATGGATCGCCTACGGCAAATACGGTACCCTTACCATATTTGGCGGTCGCCATAATAATATCTCCTTCTTTACTAATCAATGCTGTTGCCGGTGCTTTTACAGTGATCACACTCACTTCTTTCAGATACATCGTTACCGGTTGTTTGAATACCGGGTTATTTGCCGGTGCTACTACCGCGCCTGTTTGAAATTCATCACGCTGTACCATGTTGCGACTCTTATTGGTAAATGTGACGCCGAATTGATTGGCGAGTTTATTAAAATGTTCGAGATCGCAATTTGCGCTGTCATTAGCCATCAACACCAATACACCACCTTGTTTTACCCAATCACTGATCACTTTTACATCTTTTGCTTCTACATAATTTGGTGTCGGGTTATCTTTTATATGATCCGGGTCTATAATTAAATAAACAGATGCTTTATTCAATGCGGCTGCAGTAGGCGCTACATCCAATGAAGCAAGTTTGGCTCCGTACCTGGTAAAGTTATTTCCCCACATAGTGATACCAGAGTTGGAACGATCTTCCCAGATATAATGCCAATAGTTTTCCTGGCCACCAAGGTCTTTTTTCTTTTCACTATTAAAATATCGATCCAGTAACACTGTTTTATTCTTACCAGGTTTTGGCGCTGCTGCCATTTCCATTTCTACACTGCAAAGAATAAAAGCGCCCATTCCTTTCGGATCATTGGTGACTACTTTTTCGCTCATGTAATAGTCAAAACTTCCATCGCGATAAGGGTTTCCACCGAGACCGGAAACACTGACGGTTCCATTTAAATTAGTTTGTCCGTTGGCATCTTTTTCAATGAATGCTTTGATGATACCATCATATCCTTTTTTTGCCGGAGCTAAATAAGATGCAGGGATATAACCTTTCCGCACCGCTTTGAGGAGCGTGTAGACAAGCATGGAGGATGCCGATGCTTCGCGATAGTTCTTTGGATTCTCCGGCATGTTCACAATATCATACCATAATCCGGTTTTGGCATCCTGTACATTCACGACCGCTTTTGCAAAACGATTAAGAATAGTTATGATAGAATCACGACCCCAATGATTGGCTGGAAAATAATCCAGTGCATCTACCATCGCTACTCCATACCAGCCAAGTGCACGGCCCCAGAAATGAGGTGAGTTGCCGGTTTCTTTATTGGCCCATTTTTGTTGTTTGCTTTCATCCCATCCATGATACAGCAATCCTGTTTTCGGATCGCGTGTATGATGTTCTACATAGACAAACTGGTGAGCGATATCATTGAAGGCAGTATCATCATGAAACAGACTGGCATATTCTGCATAAAACGGTTCTCCCATATACAGACCATCGAGCCACATCTGGTAAGGATATACTTTCTTATGCCAGAAACCTCCTTCGTTGGTACGCGGTTGTGTACGTAGTTGTTCACGAAGAAGGTCAGCTGCTTTTTTATATTTTGCTTTACCTGTTGCCCTGTATAAAAGCAAGATCAATTTTCCATTATTGATGTTGTCGATATTATGCTCATCGCCGCGATAGTCATAAATAGTCCCGTCTTCGCGTACATAGAAATCCATGCTATGCTGAATGTAATTGAACCAGCGTGCATCACCGGTATTGTTCCAGATGCCTTCGATACCTTTTAGAATTACGCCCTGGTCATAGCTCCAGCGTGCTCTTCTGCCACCCATACCAAATGAATCGGGCCATATCTTCATGGCACTAGCAGCGAGTTGCTGTGAATAAGGTGTCTGCTGCGCCTCACCAATGAAGGCAGTGAGTAAGAAACATCCAAACGTTAGAAATTTTTTCATGCGGAAAATATTATACTGGGAACAATAGGTTAGTGTTATTTATTTCATCGATACGCTTTTCTCAGATGCACCTAATTCATAGGTGATCTTTTCTTTTGCTTTTGCCGCATCTGTGTTTTTAATAGTGATGTTGTTGCTTCTTTCTCCACTGACGCGGAACAATAAAGCAGCGCCATCTTTATACGTAATATTATCAAAGCTGAGTTTATCACTTTGCGTAATATCAATCACCGGGTCAGTTTCCTGACTGATCACTTTTATGTTTTTTAAAGAAATGCCTGTTGCTTCCTGGATATCTATTCCTTTGTTTGCCTGCAGCACCATATTTTCCAGTACGATATCTTTTACATGCATTTCAGGAAGACCGCGAAGGAAGATTCCTCTTTCGGCCCCATTGCAATAGACGTTGCTGATATGAAAATTCCGGAACTGAGGAGTTGTTTCATCAGCTGCTTTGAATTCTACTTTAGGCAATTCCCTTTTTTCTCCTGCTAATGGCACAGGATCCTTTGCCATATAATACAGATCAAACAAAATTGCCTCACCCGGAATATCTTTCATGAAAATATCATTGATAAAAATATTCTCCACAATACCGCCACGACCGCGGGTAGATTTGAAACGAAGACCAATATCAGTACCAATGAATGTACAATTGCTGACATAAATATTTCTTGCACCACCGCTCATTTCACTACCAATAACAAAACCACCATGTGCCGCATAAACGGTACAACCACGGATGATCACGTTTTCTATGGGCATTCCTCTCTTACGTCCTTCGGCATCGCGACCACTTTTCATACAAAGCGCATCGTCACCAACATCGAAGACAGAATTTTCTATCAATACATTTTTGCAGCTTTCTACATCGATGCCATCACCATTCTGTGCGAACCATGGATTTTTTACCGAAACATTTCTTACAGTTAAGTTTTCACTCATCAAAGGATGAAGGCACCAGGCTGGTGAATTCTGAAAAGTGACGCCTTCCAATAAAATGACTTTACACTCGGCGACCATCAATAGATTAGGACGAAGAAAATCTTTCACGCTTGCATAAAACGCATCGTCTTTATCAGCACTGATGGCACCAGGATTTTGCATCTTCGATCCTTTGATATAGCTCTCTGACGGGTACCATGATTTTTTATCTTCACTCAATACACCACCAGAACTTACGAGGTTTTTCCATTGTGAAGCAGTGAGTTTATCATTCTTGACTGCGCGCCATACGCCACCATTACCATCGATGATACCATTACCAGTGATCCCGATATTCGTTGCTTTAGTAGCAGAGATCGGAGATTGATTACGCATTTGCGGAATACCTTCCCAGTTTCCTTTTACCAATGGATATTGTGATTTGTCTTTGGTAAAAAGCAAGGTAGCTCCGGTAAGGAGGTGAAGGTTGACATTGCTTTGCAAAACAACCGGACCTGTTAACCATAAACCAGCGGGAACAAGTACTACACCACCGCCTTTTTTTGTACAGGCATCGATAGCGGCAGCAATACTTGTTGTATTTAATGTGGTACCATCAGAGATGGCGCCATATTTTTTGATGTTAAAAGTGTCCTTACGAAATTTCGCTTGTTGGATCACAGGCAACTTACCTTGTTGTGAGATAGCGACAAAAGAAGTGAATAACACCAACGCAGTGATGATCTGTTTCATTAGCAAGTTTTAGGATCGTTAGAATCGATATTTCCGGACTACAATTGTAATCAGATATTAATTGTCTATCAACGAATTGCAAGGGTTTTTTTACGCAAACGTTGCCGGCAACGATGTCAAATTCCGGCAGGCGGGCTGCGGACAGCAAACCTATGAGGTTTATGCTTTAAAAAGCATCAGCTTTCAGGGGAAACCTCATAGGTTTACCGGCCGCTGTTTAAGAGATCTTCACTGCCTGTCTCGCCAGCAACAACCATTTCCTATGGCTTTTTTGCCAGATAGTAAGGATATGAAGCTTGACCGTACCAGGCTTTCCCCCATCATTCGTAGCCGCAATAAAGGTGTGACGAACGATAGCCGTATTGCCACTAACACTGATTGTTTGTTCACTGAGATCGATGGTGACAAAATCAGAAGAACCATTAGCGATCTTACTGACGAATTCCTGCTGATTTTGTACGACACCACTTGAATGACCATAGCTTAATAATGGCGAACTGATATGTAACAACGCTAAACTATCACCATCCACCATAGCTTTACGAAGTTGTTGTATAGCATCAGCTACCTGCCTTTCGCTTTTTGATTGAGCAAAAGAAATTGTTCCGGAGAAAAGGAACAGGGTAATTATGAGATACTGTTTCATATGCATAGCTTTTATTTTCTAATGAATGTATATCCTATGTGCCCTATGTTTCTATGTGCCTATGTGGTAAGACTACGCCATTCGATTTATAGTATCTTCAAAACAGAAGCTTTCACCACATAGGCACATAGAATTTAACTATGGCAGTCATTTGTTAACATGGAACCAATCAAAATCCGCATAGCCCGAGTCATTGATCTGCGTTTCTCTCGTACAAAAAATACCAACTTTTGCGCCGATCCATTGACCAACATCTGCTTTGAAAATATTTCCTGCTGTTGTAAAATCTTTTCCATTCAAACTATAACTGAATTGGCATTTAGCACCAGCTGAAATTTTTACCTGTAAATAAACAATCGCTCCGTCTGCTACTTTGCTGATCATTGATTCTTCTTCGTGTTTATCTTTATTCGCTTCTTTACATTCAGTATAAACTAACCAAACTCCATCTTTCTTACTTTTCAATCCAATACTGGCATAACTGAATCCCATAATGGTCAGTCCTGCTTTTTCATTCTCCAGCCGTTGATTTGGTTTGAATACGAGTTTGGTAGTGACCGTAAATTCTTCTGCCGGAAATTTTTGTAACAGTACATTACCTGCTCCCCATAAATTCTTTGCACTGTCCGGCCATTTATCAGCATACAACCTCAATGATCCATTGGACGAATTTATAAATGACCAGGTTGCTTTGGGATTAGCCATCCATTGCCATTGTAATCCTAATTTTTTGTCATTGAACTCATCGCTTTCAGCAGGAGTGCTGATCGGAAATGTTTTGCCGACGTTTGGTTTTTTATATGTCAATACCGGTTCGCCTTTTCCATCACCATCTTTATCGACACCAATGACCGGCCAGTCATTGATCCATTTCATTGGTTGCAGATGCACGATCCTTCCATAGGCATCTTTATCCTGGAAATGAAGGAACCAATCTTCACCGGTTTGAGTAGTGACCCATGCACCCTGGTGCGGACCATTGATAGGAGTTGATCCCTGATCCATAGCCACTTTTCTTTCGTATGGACCATATACATTCTTACTGCGTAGTATTAATTGCCAACCAGTAGGCACGCCACCTGCCGGTGCAAAAATGTAATAGTATCCATTTCTTTTATAAAACTTCGGTCCTTCGATAGTAGGGTCGGTTTCATGTCCATCATAAACCAATACGCCTGCATCAGTTGTTTTCGTTCCTTCTTTGTTTAATTTTTTTACAACAATAACACTTTTGATACCAGCGCGACTACCTGCATAAGCGTGTACGAGATAAACCTGTCCATCATCATCCCATAGCGGACAAGGATCGATCAAGCCTTTCCCTGCTTCCACTAATATTGGTTCGCTCCATGGGCCTTCTGCTTTTTTTGCTTTGACTAAAAAAATACCAAAGTCGGGATCGGGATAGTAAATATAAAATTCATGGTTGTGATAACGGATTGATGGCGCCCATACAGCTTTGCCATGTTGTGGTTTATCGAACACTTCTGATGGTTGCAGTTTTGTCAATGCATGACCAACAAGCGACCAGTTGACCAGGTCATTGGAATGAAGAATAGGTAAGCCGGGTATATCTTCAAAACTGGAAGAGGTCATATAAAAATCGTTACCTGCGCGACAGGCATCGGGATCAGAATAGTCTGCATGAAGAATGGGATTTTTATACGTTCCATTGCCAAGATCAGCTACCCATGTATCTGATACAACAGGTTTAGTATGCTGTGCAGCTACTGAAATAGTAACGATGGAGGCAAGTGATAGGAAAATATTTTTCATGTTATCCATTCATTTCAACCATGGCCTTGATGACGCCGTTGGATGGGTTGAGCCAGTTTTTAAAATTATCTTTTACGTCCTCAAACTTTACCCGGTGAGTGATATATGTAGCAGGGTCAACTAATTTTTTATTCATGCAATTAATGACCTGTTCAAAATCTTCATGGGTAGCATTGCGGCTGCTCATGAGGGTAGCTTCGCGCTTATGAAATTCCGGGTGACTAAAACTGATATTCTCTTTTTGTAAACCTACCAATACAAATCTTGCTCCATGCGCCATGTATTGAAAGGCATTGTTAACTGCTTTTAAACTACCGGTTGCGTCAATGACCACCGTAGGCATATCGTCATTGGTGATTTTTTTTAACTGATCCATCACATCAGGTGCAGCGGCATTGATAGTGTTAGCGATCTTTAATTTTTCTTTGCAGAAAGCAAGACGTTGTTCGTTGATGTCAAGCACAACAACATTTCCACCTGCTATACGGGCAAATTCTATAATACCTAAACCAATAGGACCAGCCCCAATGACCAATACAAACTCACCGGGTAATATATTGGCTCTTCTGACAGCATGTGCACCAATTGCCAGCGGTTCTACCAACGCAAGCTCATCGAAACCTAAACCTTGTCCGCGAATGACGGAAGAAAGTGGGACAGAAATATATTCTTTCATACCACCATCGACATGTACACCGAAGACGCGCATGTTGACACAACAATTTGTTTTGCCGGTGCGACAGGCAATACAGGTGCCACAATGGAAATAAGGAATGATCGTAACAGCTTCGCCTTTTTGAAAACCGTCGGCGTCTTCTACTTCCAGTGCTAACTCGTGTCCTAATATTCTTGGATAATTAAAATAAGGTTGTGTGCCTTCGTAGGCATGAAGATCGGTGCCGCAGATACCAATTCTTTTTATTTTGAGAATAGCTTGTCCTTGTTCAGCAATTGGTTTTTCCATTTGCTGATATTCTAATTCGCCGGGTTTATTACAAACGAGTACTTTCATAATTTAATTATCTATCGAAAATCGTGAGACGTGAGACGTGAGACGTGAATCGTGAGACATGAGACGTGAGACTGTTCACGTCTCACGATTTTCGATTCGCGCCTCACGAATTGGCTAATGCTCTGTCGAGATGAACGTAACCACCATCAACATAAATTAATTGTCCGGTGGTATGACTTGATCTTTCACTTAATAAGAACACTACCATATTCGCGATTTCTTCGGCAGTAGTCATTCTGTTTCCTAATGGTATCTTCGATTCTATCTCCTTTAATTTTTCTTCTGGTGATGGCAATGTTTTAATCCATTTCGCATACAAAGGAGTAAAACATTCTGCGACCACAACGGCATTGACACGAATACCATATTTCAATAACTCTACGGCCCATTCTCTTGTCAGTGCATTTCTGCCTCCATTAGCAGCAGCATAAGCGGAAGTATTTCCCTGGCCCGTTTCTGCGGTCTTGGAGGTAATGTTGACAATACTTCCTTTTGTTTTTTTCAGTTCTGGCAAAGCGTGATGAGCGAGTAAATAATAATGCACCAGGTTTTTGTGGAGTGAAGCCATGAATTTTTCATAGTCCCCATTCTCTAATCCTACTCCATCATTAACGCCAGCATTGTTTACCAGTCCGTCAATGCGATTATATTTTTTGATAACTTCTGCGATGGCTTTTTCGCAGGCAGCCGGGTCAGTCAGCTCGGCTTCAATACCAAAACTTTTATCGCCAATAGTTTTTACTAATTTATCATTATCAGTTTTACTTCTGCCAATGATAACAGGAATGGCGCCTTCTGCGGCCAATGCCTTTACAATTCCTTCGCCGATACCTTTGGCACCGCCACTAACGATGATGATCTTATCTTTTAATTGTAAATCCATATTCTATTTTATAAAAGTTTGGTTTCACGCAAAGACGCTAAGTTTTGCAAAGGCGCAAAGAGTCTCTTGTATTCTTAGCGACTCCTTTGCGTCTTTGCGTGAAATATCATGCGGGATTGATGAGATAGAATTTTATAGCATTATCTCCGAAAACTTTATCTCTGTCCTCCTGCTCCATGTTTTCCATATATTTCTCCAATAAACTTTTCCATTGTACATACATTCCTGATAGCAACATCACCGGCCAATCGCTACCAAACATCAACCTGTCTGTACCAAATGCTTCAAAGACCACATCGAGATAAGGATAAAAATCGGCCGGGTTCCATTTTCTCCACGCTGCTTCGGTAAATAAGCCGGATAATTTGCAATAGACATTCGGGTGCTGCGCCATTTCTTTCATCAACACTTTCCACTCATCGATCTTCTTATTAGCAATATCCGGTTTGGCACAATGATCGATCACCATTCGCTGATCAGGAAATTTTGTAACAAGGTCAAGTGCTGGTTTCAACTGGTGATGATAAATAAGAATATCGTATGTATAATTATATAATGGCAATAATGAAATGCCACGTTGAAAATCTTTTCCGGCTAAAAAATCATCGGGCTCCGATTGCACCACATGCCTCCAACCCTTGATAATAGGGTATTGAGAAAAATGATGCAGGCGTTCCTCAATGTCATCTTTACGCAGATCTACCCAACCTACTACTCCTTTAATAATATCATGCATGAGCGACAACTCGATGAGGAAATGTGTTTCCAATTCGGATTGACTCGCCTGCACGGCGATACAACCATCCACTTCGTTGCGTTTTAAGGTAGCGGCTAATTGTCCCGGCAGATAATCTTCCTGCAGGGTTTTCATATTATCCGTTATCCACGCATCTCTTACTTTATCGAATTTCCAGAAGTGGACATGTGTATCAATTTTCATAGGCCACACATTTTTGCATACTCGTTCCTAATCCATCAATACCGAGTTCCATAATATCACCGGGTTTGAGATAAATGGGGGGTTTGAAACCAAGTCCTACTCCCGCTGGTGTACCAGTAGAAATAATATCGCCCGGTAACAAGGTCATGAATTGACTGGTATAAGAAATAAGAAAAGGAATGTTGAAGATCAGGTTGGCGGTAGTGCCATTCTGCATAAACTCACCATTGAGCTTCAACCAGAGATTTATGTTATGAATGTCTTTTATTTCATCTTTGGTAACCATCCATGGACCGAGTGGCGCAAAGGTGTCGCAGCCTTTTCCTTTATCCCAGGTGCCGTTACGCTCCAATTGAAATTCACGTTCGCTTACATCATTATGCAAACAATAGCCAGCTACGTGATCCATAGCATTTGCTTCATCAACATAACTTGCTTTCTTGCCGATAACAATAGCTAGTTCTACTTCCCAATCCGTCTTCACTGATTTTTTAGGAATGACGACATTATCAAAAGGACCGCAGATGGCCGTGGTAGCTTTCATAAAAATGACCGGTTCCGATGGAAGTGCCGCATTTGTTTCTTTTGCATGATCGGCATAGTTGAGACCGATACAAATGATCTTTGAAGGTCTTGCAAAAGGACAACCTATTCTTACAGCAGCAGGTATCAATGATAATTTCTCATTGGCAATCGTCTTTGCCAGTTTCTTTATTCCATCATTGGCAAAGAACTTCTCATCGTAGTCCTCTACAAATCTCGACACATCGTAGTTTATATCATTCACACAAACGCCGGGCTTTTCTTTTCCTTCTTCACCAAAACGAAACAATTTCATGGGAGTCTTATTTTTGTTGTTCTATTTTATACAGAATGTAAAATGTAGAATATAAAATGTAAACCTGGCAGATTGCCCAGCCATCGGACATTCCTTTTATATTTTAGTCCCGGATCATAGTCCGGGATACATTTTGCAGTTTTACATTTCTACGTATTTAGTTTTAAAAATCCTCCATCAATCGGATAGTCACATCCTGTTATGAAGGCTGCTTCGTCGGAGCACAGATACACGATCAGGCCAGCCACTTCTTCAGGTGTGCCCATTCTGCCGATCGGTTGTGTTTTTGCCAATGCATCGAACATCTCTTTTTCTTTACCGGGATAATTCTTTTTTAAAAAATCATCTACGAACGGTGTATGCACACGACCGGGAGAAACACTATTGCAACGGATATTTTCTTTTAAATAATCCTTTGCTACCGACATCGTCATTGCGTACGTGGCACCTTTACTCATTGAGTAAGCAAAACGCTCGGCAATACCTGACAAAGCCGCTACCGAACACATATTTAATATCACACCGCCGCCATTTGATTTCATAGCAGGTATGGCAATATGTAAACAGTTATAAACGCCTTTTACATTTACCGTAAATATCTTTTCGAAATCTTTTTCACTGGTTGTATCTGCCTTTCCAATATTCGATATACCAGCATTATTGACGAGTACATTTATTTTACCAATTTCTGCAAACACTTTTGCTACCTGTTGCTGATCGCTGACATCGCAGGTATACGCTTTCGCTTTTCCGCCTGCTGCTTCAATTTCTTTAACTACTGCGTTAGCCTGTTCCTCTCTTAATTCAACAATATGAACCAGGGCTCCCTGTTTTGCAAAAGCCAGTGACGCCGCTCTGCCTATACCACTACCGCCGCCTGTGATGATCACCGATTTATTTGTAAAATCAAGCATCTATTAATCCGATTCGTTTAATGAGAAGATTTTATTCATAAGCACCCATTTCTCTCCCGGTTTACTTCCCGGCAATGCCTGCTGATATTTCCACATCAGCTGTTCCCATTCCTGCACTTTAGTATTGGATTCATCCATGGATGCCTTAGTAGCAAAGTTAAACTCATTGCCGGTTTCCATGATCATGAATAATCTGTTACCGGTACGAAATATTTCCATCTGTGCGATCCCGGCATCTGTAATACTCTTTCTTATTTCGGGCCATATTTTTTTATGATATGCCTCGTACTCTGCAATCAAAGCGGGATCATCTTTGAGATCAACTGCCAGGTAATACTTCTGGTTCATACTTTTTAATTTTATGTCCTTTCCATCCAAAAAAGAAGATGACGATGAAACAAACAAGTGGTACGATATATCCGGTCTGAATATTATTAGCCTTATCAGAAATATATCCAAGCACAGGAGGGAATAAAGCGCCGCCTACAATTGACATGATCAGCAGGCTGGAACCGATCTTCGTTTCATGTCCCAATCCTTTTATACCTAATGCAAAAATGGTCGGGAACATGATCGACATAAAGAATCCGACACCGATCAATGCGTATACAGTGATCATGCCATGACTGAATACGGCGATGACTGATAAACCAACATTGATCAAAGAATAAAGTGCCAGTAATTTTGCAGGCTGTACAAATTTCATCAGGTATGTTCCAAAGAAACGACCACCCATGAAAGCAAGTCCATATCCAAGTCCGAGGTAATTTGCTGCCACTTTCTCATCTAATCCCGCAGATTTAATAGACATGTTGATGAAGAAACTGGTGACGCAAACCTGTGCACCCACATAAAAGAATTGTGCAACAACGGCCCAGGTAAGATGAGAATGCCTGAATGCATCTTTCAAACTTTTTCTTTCTGATTTTTCTTCTTTTATATCAGGAAGTTTAGTAAGCATAAATACAATGGCTACTAATAATATAATAATACCAATAATGACATAAGGCGTTTTTACACTGCTTGCTTCTGATTGCAAATAGACAGCTCTCGCTTGCTCAGTCATGCCGGCTAGTTCTGCATCAGTATATGTTTTACCAGATAAAATGAACCGGCCACCGATCAGCGGCGCTAATGTCACTGCGAGTCCATTAAATGATTGGGCAAAATTCAATCGTTGTGTAGATGTTTCTTCCGGACCAAGTACAGTAGCATAAGGATTAGCGGCTGTTTCCAGCATGGCTAAACCACAAGCGATAATAAATAAAGCGCCAAGGAAGAAAACATATTGTTGTGTATTTGCTGCTGGCACAAATAAGAAAGAGCCGGTAGCAAATAGCAAAAGGCCAATAACAATACCTGATTTATATCCGAGGCGTTGCATGATATAACCAGCCGGCAACGCCATTAGAAAATATCCAATGTATACAGCCGATTCAACCAAAGATGATTGAAGAGTACTTAACCGGAAAGTCTTTCTAAGATGAGGCGTGAGAATAGAATCAAGATTATTGATCAATCCCCAGAAGAAAAATAGGCTGATGACCAATATTAAAGGGAAAAGATAGCTGTTCTTTTTAGTCATGATGGCAGGTTTGATTATCTATTTAATTCAATCACTTTTTTTTCTTTACTGCTGGCGAAAGCAGTTTCGATGATCGTGACGGTATTGACACCATCTTCTCCTGTTACTGGCATTGGCTTATTATGGCGAAGGGCATTGTAAATGCCCTCATAATATTCTCCATAATTGCCCGCCAAGGTCGGCACATATTCCTTAATGACTGTCCCGCTCTTCTCTGTATGTAAAAGGCCTTTTGCCGACTCCGGCTCTATTCCCCAATCAGCGCCTCCGGGTTTGACACCTGCCTGCAACTGCGGTTCCTGGATATCGGCACGTGATTTTAGAAAAGAACCCAATGAACCATGTACCACAAAAGATGGGAACGGCTCTCTTACAAAATAACCAGCTTTGAGACGCACACGTTTGGTTGGATAATATAATAAGATCTCGAAGTAATCATCCACTTTGGAAGTCGGTCTTGTAATAGCAAGATCAGCAAAGACCGCATCGGGCATACCAAATAAATACAATGCCTGATCAATCACATGCGGACCGAGATCATACATACATCCGGCACCAGGACCTGGTATTTCTTTATGCAATTTTGGACTCAATGCAGGATTGTAACGATCGTAATGA
>JBDTPD010000018.1:0-17335 GCA_039932855.1 Chitinophagaceae bacterium
AAGATACTTGCAAAGAATGTAGCAGATGTATTGGGATTAACGGTGCCTGCCAAACCAGCCCAGCCCATCAATCATAGCATACCGGCAGATGGAGTAGCAGCGAAATTTCAGCCAAAGTATGTAGATCAAACAATAGAAAAATCAGCAGCGTTGAGCATGGCAAACACTCCTAAGGATTCTATCATCAGCAGAAAGATAGCAGTATTGGCTACTAACGGTGCCGATATTGCTGGTATTAATCAAATGAAAAAAATGTTGGTGGCGGCCGGAGCAGTAGTTGAGATCATTGCGCCTAAACTTGGAGAGATTAAAGGTGATAAAGGCGGGTCGTTGAAAGTTGATAAAAGTTTGATGACCGTTTCTTCAGTACTGTATGATGCAGTGTATCTGCCAGGCGGAAAGAATAGCGCAGAGGCATTAGCTAAAGAAGCAGATGCCGTACATTTTATTAATCAGGCATATAAACATTGCAAAGCAATTGCGGTAGATGGAGAAGCTACGCCACTACTGGATAAAACAAATATTGCTGCGTTGTTTAATAGTGAAAAAAAGCTTCCGGGCTTAATATTGTCAGGGGCAAATAATGATAAATTTTCCAAATCATTTATTAATGCAATAGCTATGCATCGTTTCTGGGAAAGAGAGAATATGGAGAAAGTTCCGGCATAAAGAAGTTTCCTTAAACTGGTAATATTCAAACCGGATAATTAAGAATTTTTGTTGCGAGTAAGCTTGCAACGCAACTTAGAAAAGCACCATGGGATTAGCCAGGTAACTGGCTAACCCTTTTTTTATCCTATCAACTATGATCAAAAGAATAAAAAAGTTTTTCAAGCAACTAGGCCCCGGACTTGTAACAGGTGCATCTGACGACGACCCCTCGGGCATTACTACTTATTCGCAGGCAGGCGCGCAGTTTGGTTTTTCAACACTTTGGACGGCCCTGTTAACTTTTCCATTAATGGCAAGTTTGCAGGAAACCTGCGCACGTATCGGATTGGTGAGTAAAAAAGGATTGAGTTGTTTATTGAAAGAATATTATCCTAAATGGCTTGTTGTATCGATTCTTGTAGTGACCACGCCTGCTATTATTCTTAACATAGGTTCTGACATAGCGGGCATGGGCGCCGTTTCGCATTTGCTTGTGCCAGGCATCGGTGCACCCCTGTTTAGTATTTTCTTCACTGTTGTGTTGATCATTGCAATAATCTGGATCCCTTACCAGAAAATGGCGATGGTATTGAAGTATCTCTGTTTATCTATGTTGGTTTATTTCATTGTACCATTAATGACACATGTCGATCTTAAAAAAGTAATCACACATACGTTTATTCCAACTATAAAATTTGATAAAGAATTTTTAAGTATCCTGGTAGCAATATTAGGCACCACCATTTCTCCCTATTTATTTTTCTGGCAAACGGTGATGGAGGTAGAAGATGTGAAAAAAAACAAAGGAGTGCGCCGGGATAAATTATTGAAGGACGCAAAAACAGATGTGAATACCGGAATGCTGATGTCGAACCTTGTCATGTATTTTGTCATTCTTACAACGGCCGTCGTGTTATTTCAAAACGGGCAACATAAAATTGATACGATAGAACAGGCGGCCAGCGCATTAAAACCGCTGGCGGGCAAGTTTGCCTACTATCTTTTTGCGATTGGTGTTATTGGTACGGGGTTATTGACAATTCCTGTATTGGGTGGTACGTTATCGTATATATTTTCCGAGGCTTGCGGTTGGAAAGGTAGTTTGGATAAAAAATTCTTTGAGGCCAAATCATTCTATGCAGTGATGATTGCTGCTTTGCTGATAGGGCTTGGAATAAATTATATCGGGTTGAGCCCCATAAAGGCATTGCTGTATACTGCTATTCTATATGGGCTTACGGCACCTGTTATGATAGCGGTGATCATGCATATTGCCAACAATAAAAAGATCATGAAGGATTGTGTTAATGGAAAGAGGTCGAATATAATGGGGTGGGCCACGTTTGGAATTATGAGTGTCGCTGCCATCTTTCTTATTTATACTTCATTTTCAGGGTAATTTTTCCAACTCTCAACCATGTCTCAACCATGTGTGATCCATGTGTCAAATGGGGTGTTTCTCCTATGCACGACACATGTTTGACACATGGTTGACACATGAATCAGCATTTTTCCATCATCCTTCCCGTTTAAAAGCGCATTCGTCCCGGCTTCTGCCGAAGCCCGTCCCAACATTGACTCATGCCGGTCACAGACTTTTTCATTTGGGGTAGATCGTGATTTACTTTTGAGTTGTTCAATCACTTAAATTTATATCTGTGTATATTTAAAAGCTGTCTGGGAATTAAACAAACCGGCTTCGCACATCATTTTTATAATGAAATATATAATTGCCATACTTGCATTTTTCCTTACGCAGCTTGCTTCAGGGCAGCTGCCACCTTTAATTTCGCGTGCAAAGGCAAAGACATCTTATCGTGAACGTATTAGTATTAATGATGGCTGGAAGTTCATGCGATACACTGCTGCTACAGATTCATTGATGTATGATATCCGCCCCGCTGTCACTAATCGTAATGATAATATTGTGGCAGATACCAGGGCCACAGATTCTTCGACCGCTGCTGCGTCAGACAAAGTGTTAAAGAATTGGATCTTACCTACCGCAAATGATTTTATTAAAGATGCATCACAACATCATCAGCGTCCTGCTGGTAACCCGGGACAAAATTTTTCTTTTGTACAAAGATTTTTTGATGATAAGGATTGGGAAAATGTAACCCTTCCACATGACTGGGCCATTGCAGGTCCTTTCTATGAAGCTGCTAATGCTATAGTGGGTGGTGGTATGGGTCGCTTACCTATTCAGGGTGTAGCATGGTACCGACGGAAATTAGACATAACTACTGCTGATAAAACTATTTACCTTGATATAGATGGTGCCATGTCTTATGCCACGGTATGGTTCAATGGAAATCTTATTGGCGGATGGCCCTATGGATATAATTCTTTTCGTCTCGAGTTGACTCCTTACATAAGAATCGGTGGTGATAATCAACTGGCCATACGACTCGAAAATCCACCTAATTCATCGCGTTGGTATCCCGGCGCAGGCATTTATCGCAATGTATGGCTGGTGGAAGTAGATCCTGTGCATATCGCACAATGGGGAACATTTATTTCTTCTAAAAATGTTTCTGCTTCCTCCGCTACCATTGATCTGGCTATCGATGTCGAAAACAAATCAACCACCAGTCAACATGTTGATGTAGTTACAGAGGTGTATGCACTAGACAATCAATTAAAAAGAATAGGAAAAAAGATAACTGAGTTTCCTCCTTCGTCCCTTACTGTACAGCCAGAGGAAAAATTGAAAATAAATAATTCAGTCATCATAAAAAATCCATTGTTGTGGGGACCTCCGCCATCGCAAAAACCAAATCTGTATGTAGCGGTTACGCGTTTGCTGATATATGGAAGAATAGTTGATGAATATGAAACACGTTTTGGGATCCGTTCCATACAATTCGATACTGTTAAAGGAATATTAGTAAATGGTAAGTCGGTTCGTGTTCAGGGTGTCAATCAGCATCATGATCCTGGTTCATTGGGTGCTGCATTCAATATAAGAGCAGCAGAAAGACAATTGGAAATGCTGAAGGAGATGGGATGCAATGCAATCCGCCTCGCACATAATCCACCTGCACCTGAACTATTGGATCTGACAGATCGTATGGGATTTTTGGTGATAGATGAAATTTTTGATTGCTGGGAAAGAGGAAAGACGCCGTTAGATTTTCATTTGATATTTCGTGATTGGGGCGAAGCAGACACCAGATCATTTATAAGACGAGATAAAAATCACGCTTCCATTATTGCCTGGAGTTTCGGTAATGAAGTAGGTGAACAATATACAGCGGAAGATGGTGCGGCCATTGCAAAAAAATTACATGATTTTGTTCGCGATGAAGATGCTACCCGTCCCGCTACTGCATCGATGAATTATGCGAAACCGGATATGCCTTTCCCGGCTGTCATGGATATAATTTGTTTGAATTACCAGGGAGAAGGTATACGCGATGCGCCGGCTTATGCACATCTTAGAGGAATTAAAACATCGCCTTTATATCCGGCGTTTCAAAAACAATTTCCAGACAAGATGATTGTAAGCAGCGAAACAGCATCCGCACTCAGTACACGCGGTACTTATTTGTTTCCTGTTGAAGCTGGTAATAGCGCACCCGTTAGTGATAGTACGGGTGGCGATCCGGAAAACAAATATGTGAGTTCATACGAATTATATACTGCTCCATTCGGTGCATCACCGGATAAAGTTTTTATGTCGCAGGATCAGCATCCGTATGTAGCTGGTGAGTTTGTTTGGTCAGGTTGGGATTATTTGGGTGAACCGACTCCTTACTATTCTGCACGCAGTTCATATTCAGGTATCATCGATCTTGCAGGATTTAAAAAAGATCGATTCTATTTGTATCAATCGCGGTGGCGCCCCAATTTCCCAATGGCGCATATTCTTCCTCATTGGACATGGCCGGATCGTATTGGTGAAATAACACCGGTGCATGTTTTTTCATCAGGTGATGAAGCAGAATTATTCTTAAATAATAAATCATTAGGCAGAAAAAAGAAAAAGGCATACGAATACCGGTTTCGCTGGGATAGTGTACGATATGAACCCGGTGAACTGAAAGTAGTTACTTATAAAAATGGAAAGCAATGGGCAACAGATATAGTGATGACCACTACTGCAGCATCAAGATTGCAATTGGTAGCTGATAGAAATATTATTAAGGCTGATGGAGAAGATCTTTCCTTTATAACCGTTCGTGTATTGGATAAAAAGGGCCTGTTAGTTCCGCAGGCTGATAATAAAATACAATTTGAGATAAGCGGTCCCGGTGAAATTGTTTCTACCGATAATGGTGATCCTGCTGATTTAGTATCTTTTCATTCCAACCAAAGAAAAGCATATAACGGACTAACATTAGTAATCGTTCGTGCAAAAAAAGGGGCTACAGGAGCTATAACAATAAAAGCGAGATCAGGTGGTATTCAGTCGGCGAGCAACATTATCAAACTGAGATAAGTTTAAAGTCTTTGGTTTCAGGTCTGTAACTGGCTTATGCTGTAATAATATTACGGTACCTTTGAACATTTAAAGCATGAAATTCCCCAAATTTGCCATTCAAACTGCTTCGTGACATCGAATTTTAATTGTACGGGTATATTTACCAGGTTAAGAAAGCTATTAGCTCTTGAAGCAGAAATTATCCTATAACATATACTGCATATAGTTTAAGTCTAAAAGCTAATGGCTAATAGCTAACAACTTTATATTTTAAATAATCCTGACCTGGATCTAAAACTAAAATTGGTTGTTATTGAAAAAATAATTTAAAAGTATGAAACCGGTTGCACTGATTCTTTCACTATTAATAGGGAGTATTTGCTATTCGCAGAATAAGTCTGATTTAAGGCTTTGGTACAATCAACCATCCGGCAAAACATGGGAAAATGCACTGCCTGTTGGCAATGGACGACTAGGTGCAATGGTCTATGGTAATGTCGACAAAGAAATAATTCAGTTAAATGAACATACCGTTTGGAGCGGCAGCCCGGACAGAAATGATAATCCATTATCATTAGATTCTTTATCTGAAATACGTAAACTAATATTCCAGGGAAAACAAAAAGACGCGGAACGACTGGCCAATCGTGTAATTGTTAGCAAGAAATCTCATGGTCAAATGTTCGAACCTGTAGGAGAATTGCAATTAAAATTTGACGGCCAGGAGAATTACATAAACTATTACCGTGAACTTGATATTGAAAAGGCCGTTGCCAAAACTTCGTATACTGTCAATAATGTTACTTACACACGGGAAGTGATCGCATCTTTTTCTGACCGTGTAATTGTGATACACTTAACTGCCAGCAAACCCGGCAGCATTTCGTTTACTGCGAATTTTTCAACACCACAACCCAGGGCAGTCATTCAAACCGCATCAGGGAAAGATCTGGTTATAAGCGGTACAACAATAGATCACGAAGGGGTGACAGGTAAAGTGAGGTACAAAGGGATCGCACGTATCAAAACCGAAGGCGGCACGTTATCATCTCTTGATACTTCCTTGCTGGTAAAAAATGCAAATGCTGTTACTATCTATATTTCTATTGCTACTAATTTTAATACTTACAATGATATCAGTGGTGATGAAAATAAACGCGTAGCATCCTGGCTGGATAAAGCATCTGTAAAATCTTTTGCAACAATATTAAAAACACATATTGCGGCCTATCAAAAATATTTTAAAAGAGTTGTACTTGATCTTGGTGTAAGTACTTCTGACAATACTCCAACAGATGAGCGTTTAAAGAATTTCAATACAACAAATGATCCGGAGTTTGTTGCGCTCTATTTTCAATTCGGACGTTATTTACTTATTTCATCATCTCAACCCGGTGGTCAGCCCGCCACACTACAGGGAATCTGGAATAATAAATTGTTTCCTCCCTGGGACAGCAAATACACGATCAACATCAATGCTGAAATGAATTATTGGCCCGCTGAAAAAACAAACCTTGCAGAATTGCATGAACCGTTTTTGCAAATGGTAAAAGAAATGTCTGTTACCGGCAGACAAACTGCTCACGATATGTATGGTGCACGCGGTTGGATGGCGCATCATAACACAGATATATGGCGCACTACCGGTGCAGTAGATGGTGCATTCTGGGGAATATGGAACAATGGTGGTGGATGGACGAGCCAACATCTTTGGGAGCATTATCTATATGATGGAGATAAAAATTATTTGGCTTCTGTATATCCAAGACTAAAAAGTGCTGCGATGTTTTATGCAGACTTTCTCATAGAACATCCTGTATACCATTGGCTGGTCATCTGTCCCGATATGTCACCTGAAAACGCTCCCAAGGCGCACCAGGGTTCATCATTGGATGCGGGTGTAACAATGACCAATCAAATAGTATTTGACGTTTTTTCTACAGCTATCAGGGCCGGACAGATCTTAAAGAAAGATGCTGTATTTGTTGATTCATTAAAACATATGCGAAGCCGGTTGGCTCCTATGCACGTTGGTCAGTATGGTCAATTGCAGGAATGGTTGGATGATGCAGATGATCCAACTGATCATCACCGTCATATTTCGCATCTCTATGGATTATTTCCATCCAATCAAATATCTGCTTATCGTACTCCGGAATTATATAGCGCTGCCAAAACCACGCTTATTCAACGCGGTGATGTATCTACCGGATGGAGTATGGGATGGAAAGTAAATTGGTGGGCAAAATTGCTTGATGGTAACCATGCTTATAAACTTATACAAAATCAATTGACACCTGTTGGCACAAATGAAGGTGGCGGTGGTACTTATAATAATTTGTTCGATGCACATCCTCCATTCCAGATCGATGGCAATTTCGGATGTACATCCGGTATTGCCGAAATGCTGATGCAAAGCGATGATGAATCAATCCATTTGCTACCGGCACTTCCTGATGTATGGCAAACGGGAAGCATTATTGGTTTGCGGGCGAGGGGAGGATTTGAGATTGTAAGAATGGAATGGAGAAATGCAAAGCTTGTGAAATTAATTATCAAATCATCGTTGGGTGGTAATCTCAGATTACGGGTTCCGAATAACATTAAGTTAATAACTGGCAGTGCATTAAAAAAGGCAGCAGGTGAAAATGTAAACCCGTTTTATCAAACAGAAAAAATAACTGCTCCTGTTATTTCAGCAAAGGCAACAATAATGCCGCCGTCATTGAAAGAAACCTTGCTATATGATTTGCCAACCGTCAGTGGCCATATCTACAGTTTTGTGTCGGAATAGGATTTAATTTCTAATTCATACGGAATATGAATTCACAAAGTATTTACCAGCATAAGCAGATAAAAATGAAAAATAATATCGCCTTCCCAATTTCCCTCTTACTGTTAATAGCATCATTTAACCTGTTTGCGCAAAATGTGCATAGTGATAATGGTGATGGTACTTATCGCAATCCTGTTATCGCTGCCGATTTTCCTGATCCTGATGTTATCAGGGTGGGAGATACTTATTATATGGTTAGTACAACCATGTTTGTTTTTCCCGGTGTCAGTGTGATAAAGTCGCATGACCTGGTCAACTGGGAATATTGTGCCAATGCTGTACCAAGATTTGATTTTAGTAAATGCTATAACCTTGATAGTTGCAGCCGTTATGGTCATGGCCAGTGGGCAACCAGCATGAAATATCATAATGGTAAATTCTATTTATTGTTTATTACACTCGATGAAGGTGGCTTTGTATGTACGGCTACAAAAGCTGAAGGACCGTGGACCGTCAGGAAATTGCCAAAGGGGTTTTATGATCCGGGATTATTCTTTGATGAAGATGGAAAGATTTATGTGGCGCAGGGATATGGAAAAATTTCTATTACAGAACTTGATTCAAACCTTGCTCCAAAAACAAAAGACTCACTGGTCTTTACAGGAAATATACGCGGCGGTCTTGAAGGTTCACACGTTTATAAAATCAATGGTTATTATTATTTATATAGTACGTATGGAGGTGGAAATGGAATACAGGTAGCCCTGCGTTCAAAAAATATTTATGGTCCATACGAACAAAAAATTGTGATCAGTGATACAACGCATGGAATAAATTTTGGCGTACACCAGGGCGCGCTTATTCAAACGCAAACGGGAGAGTGGTGGACCATGTTGTTTGTTGACAGCGGACCATTCGGAAGATTTCCTTCTTTGCATCCTGTTACCTGGGTTGACGACTGGCCGGTTGCAGGTGTTGATGGGAAGGGTGTTATTGTTTATAAAAAACCAAATGTTGGTAAAACATATCCTATAAAAAACTTTCCGACATCTGATGAATTTAATAACAAAAATATTGGCATGCAATGGGGATGGAACCATAATCCTGATTCAACAAAATGGTCACTTTCAAAAAAGAAAGGTTTTCTGAGATTGGAAACAGGCAAAGTTGTTTCCGGTTTACCAGAAGCACGCAATACACTTACACAACGACCTTTTGCAAAATATGACCAGGTAACGCCAACAATTGCCATTACAAAAATGGATATTGGCCATTTGAAAGATGGAAATATAGCCGGCCTTGCCCTGTTCCAGGAACCGTACGCTTATATTGCTGTAAGACAAACAAACGGTTCGAAATTTATTGTCATGGTAAATAACGGCAAGGTGATTGATTCTGCTGCTATCAATACATCAACAATTTACCTGCGTACAATTGCTTCTAATGCGACTAAGAAAGCAAACTTTGAGTATAGCCTTGACAACAAAAAATTTATGCCAATCGGTAATGAATTGATCATGCGCTTCAGTTTAAAAATATTTACCGGTAATAAATTTTGCCTGTTTAATTATGCAACGCAGGAAACCGGAAGCGGTTATGTTGACTTCGATTGGTTCCGTGTAAACTAAAAAGATATATTCTTTATACAATAAAGCAACGATTACCCATGATCGTTGTTTTCATTTCCATTTCTCATTTTGTGAATATATTCTGACGGAAGTACATGAAATTTCAATTTGAATGATTTGGCAAAATAATTTGGTGTTGAAAATCCAACTGAATAAGCAATCTGTGCAATGTTCATATCGCTTTTTTCTAATAGCGCAGCAGCCTTATCCAGCTTGAATGAACGGATGTATTCCACAGGTGTTTGTCCTGTCAGTTCAAGAAGTTTGGAATACAGAGAACTGCGGCTCATTCCTACGTGCCGGCTCAATTCCTCTACAGATAGTTGTGGATTAGAAAGATTTTCTTCCAGGTAGCGGGTAATTTTTTGCAGCAGCTTTTCATCAGCTGATTGTATTTCCATTTCAGGAACAAGTACCTTGATCTGTTTGCTGTATGTATTTTTTAACGTGGTATTTAATACCAATAGGTTTTTGATCTTGGCATTCAGCAGTTCTACATTAAATGGCTTTGTGATATAATCATTGGCGCCGGTTTTTAATCCTCTCAATTGTGCCTCTTCACCTGTCATAGCCGTCAATAGTATAATTGGAATATGGCAGGTTCTTTTATCAGATTTTATTTTTCGTGACAGTTCAATCCCGTCCATTTGCGGCATGCTGATATCACTGACAATTAATTGCGGATGAGTAGACAATGCTTTTTGCCAGCCTTCTTTCCCATTTGCTGCTTCAATGACCTTGTATTGTAAGCGTAGATTATCTTTTAAATAAAACCGGAAGTCGTCGTTGTCTTCTACTAATAAAATTGCCGGCATATCTGTTTGCATACCTGGTAAACTTTCAGCTTGCTCTGCTTCTTCTATTGGATGTGCCTCTGTTATGAGATCGCTCAATTGTTCATCGTTAACAGCCGGAGCTTCCTGTTGGGTAAATGGAAGAAGAATAGTAAATGTTGTTCCTTTATCCTGTTCGCTATCTACTGTGATCGTACCGCCATGCATTTTTACAAACTCTCTTGTTATTGATAAGCCAATGCCGGTTCCCTGGTTAAGAATAGAGGCGTCAGTATCATTCTGAAAGAACAGCGTAAAGATCTTTTCTTTTTTATCATCAGGAATGCCAATACCGGTATCAGTTATCTTAATTGCCAGCCAGGTATTTGACTGATCCGTTTTATTGTCGGCATGTTCCAGCTTCAACATGATCTTACCACCGCCTGCAGTAAACTTGAAAGCATTCGATAAAACATTAAACAAAATTCTTTCCAGTTTATCGTGGTCGAAGACTGTGTAGAATGAGCTGAGCTGACTGGTAAAAATAAAATTGATACTTTTTCTTTCAGCAAGATCTTTAAATGAATCACCCACTTCTTTTACAAAAGTTACCAACTCGCCGTCGGACAGATGTACCTTCAGTTCCTGTTCTTCCATTTTGCGGAAGTCCAATAATTGATTAACGAGATTCAGCAATCTTCTCCCATTTCGTTTGATCATATCCAGTTGATGTACTGATTGCCCGTTTTTTTGTTGACTGATCAGGTTATCAACAGGACCAAGGATCAATGAAATTGGCGTTCTGAATTCATGGCTTAAGTTGGTTAAAAATTTAATTTTTAGCCTGTCAAGCTGATGTATACGTTCGGACTCTCTGCGTTCCTGTTCTACAAATATTTTTTGTTGTGTTGCTGCAAACTTCTTGTGTATTTTTTGAATACCCTTATGACGCAGGTAAAACAAAAAACCAATAACCAAGACTGTATAAAAAATGTATGCATATACTGTGCGCCAGAATGGAGGATGTACGTACACTTTTATCGAAGCGCCTTCATTGTTCCATATTCCATCATTGTTACTGGCTTTGACCCGAAAGACGTATTCGCCCGGATCAAGATTAGTATACGAGGCAGTCGTTAAATTGCCAACATAGTTCCAGTCTTTATCAAACCCTTCGAGTTTGTAGGCGTATTGATTTTGTTCTGGTGTAGTGTAGCTTAAACCGACAAAATCGAGCGCAAAATTTTGTTTATAATCAAGATTGATCTCCCTGGCCAGGGAGATATGCTGACGGATGGGTCCATCCGGCGACACGGCTACCGACTGATTCGAGATCCTCAGGTCGGTAAGCAGAACTGGCGGAACATTATTATTTTTAATTAAATAATCGGGATGGAAATAATTAAAGCCTTCCAATCCGCCGAAAAACAATTCGCCATTGCTAAGCCGTATGCCCGATCCATGAAAAAAATTGTTATGTTGCAGACCGTTGTGATAATTATAATTGTTTATCTTTTTTGTAGCAAGATTAATACTGCTGAGTCCTTTGTTTGTGCTGATCCAGATAAGCCCTGATTCATCTTCGATCACTTTATAGATGGTGCTATTTTGTAAACCCTCTCTTTCTGAAAATACTTCAAATTGATTCGTTTGGTTATTGAATAAAGCGAGACCGCCGCCAAATGTTCCCGCCCATATATTACCATGTTTATCTTCCAGCAGTGATTGCACCTTGTCGTTTGGTAATTTACTGTTACCCGTATTGTAAATGGTAAACGCGCCGGAAGATGGTTGAAGCACTGCTAAGCCGCCACCATGAGTAGCGATCCAGATATTACCTTTTTTATCTTCTTTGATGTCACGTATATAACCATTGATAGGTAATTTAATATCGTTAGGTAATACCGGGTTTGGAGTATACCGGGTGATTACCTTGTATTCATTGTTTAAAATATTAATTCCATCACCATTGGTGCCTATCCAAAAATTTCCATTCCCTGCTTCTGTAATGCAATAAATATCATTTGAATTAATGTCTTCAAAGCCTGTTCCCTTCGTTATTTGTTGATATTTCCCGTTCAGGGGATTAACTATAAACAGCCCATCTGCAAATGTGCCAACCAGTAATTTTTTTTTGCGGCTCATTTCCATTGCCAGCACGAAAAGGCGATCATTTACACCTTTTATTTTAGAAATGATGGGGTAGTGTTGAAACAGTTTGGTAGCCGCATCAAATAAGCTGACACCTCCGCCTTGTGTGCCGACGAAAATTTTTCCCTTATCATTTTCTGCAAAGGAAGAGACGATAGATGCATTCAATCCTTCTTTATCAAAATAATTACTCCGTACATAATTAAACAGGTTCAGATTTTTATCATACTTGTCAATGCCACCACCCATAGTACCTAACCAATAAATGCCTTGCTTATCAATATAGATTTTGCGGACAGCTTTAGCAGTTAAGCTGTGAATATTCCGATGATCGAGCGCAAATTTTGTGATGATACCAGTGCCGGTATCCATGATATCTAATCCTTCGGATGTTCCTATCCATAATTTTTCTCCGTCAACCGAAATGGAGTAAATCATGTTACTGCTTACTGAGTTGGTGTTTGCGTCAAGGTGTTTGAAATTGACAAAATCTGTTTTGCCAGGAGATAGTTTACTTATTCCATCCTTGGTCCCTATCCACAGATTGCCGGCATTATCTTCCGTAATGGTGTTTACATTATTTCCAGTCAAGCTGGTGACATCCTTGTTTGAATGAACAAAATGAGTTAAAGATTTATTGTCCGGGTTAAATTTATACAAACCTTCTGAGGTGCCTATCCACATATTGTGATGAGAGTCCTGGAAAAGACATAGAGAATGTTTGTTCAGGATAATACCATTACTATTATGTACGTCCGGAATATTTGTTATGTGTTTGGTTACCGGATCAAGAATATTTACCCCATCAAAATGTGCTATCCAGATTTTACCGGTATAATCGCTACAGATATTCCGGATAACATTATTACCAATGGAGTTATTGGCGCCGTTGGCCGGAAAATTAATGAATGAGTTTTTGTTGCGGTCAAACAGGTTGAGCGAACCTCCGCCGGTGCCGATCCATAAATTACCAGCCTTGTCTTCATGCAGGGCTAAAATTTCATTGGCTTGTAAACTTGTAGAATCTCCGGGTTTGTGCCGGTAAACAGTAAAGTGAGTGCCATCGAATTTATTCAGCCCATCTTCAGTTGCAAACCAAACCATTCCATACCTGTCCTTTAATATGGTATTTATAACATTAGAAGAGAGGCCATCCTCTGTGGTCAGGGAAATAAAATTGATGTCTTTTTGTTGTGCTATCGACACTTGTATAGACACAACGGCACATAATCCGAGCAGGATAATCTTTTTTACATTCATGTCTTAGCAGTCGTTTGAAGCAATTTAAAGATAGGAAATTATATATTTCAATATCCTTATTGGTGGTAAGTCAGGGTATGATCAATGCTGTTTGCAAACATCTTTTCCAAGTTTATTTTTTCGCCGGTACCCGATTTGATCAACAGCTTTTCAAAAATTAAATATTGTTGATTAATCCTCATTCGGTCTCTTTACCCGCTAATTTCCAAGGTATTAAAACATTTCTTCCCTAAGTTTCAACAAATGAACCATCCATCAATTAGCTAAGTGTTTATTTTTAATTCATGCCTGGAGGACGATTAAAAAAATTCATCCGAACGAATTATTTGACGTGTTAGCAGGTGTACAGAGTCCTACGTATTGACACTTATACTGGCAATGCCGAAGGGCTGCTTTTTGCCAGTTATATGTAACCGATTGCTGAAATGGACCTGGATATCTACAAGAAATATCGATTGTCTGACTGCTAATGAAAAAACGAACGACTATGCTGCTTTTGTGCTTCTCCCCTTGCGGGCGTTTCAGGCCGTGCAATAATCAGGATCGTTTCACTTCTTTTCCTGTCATTAATTTATTCCAGTTAGTCGCCTTCTCAGCAAACAATGAACGTTTACTTACTTTTTTAGATTTCAAAGAATCGGAATCAAGTTGATTTTGAACAGCGGATCAGGTAGTGTCATTTGTGACCTGCCGGTTCAGGAATTTGTTTCACTATGAAAATGACAGTGCCAAACTAATTAACAAGACTTAAAAAATGGTTTATGACTTGCTTGACTAAACAGCCTTTTTTACAAATGTTTTCACTAAGTAATCCTTTGTTGAAAACCTGCACGCGGATAACTATATTATTAGTATCCTTTTTTCTGATCGGCTCACAGGTATATGCACAAAATCAGATACTGGTAAAGGGTCGCATTACCGATGAGCAGGACAAGCCTATTGCCCGTGCTTCTGTAGTGGTAAAAGGAACGACGACTGGTGTTACCACCAATGAAAATGGAGATTACCAGATCACTGCGCCATCCAATGGCACACTGATCATTACATCGGTTGGCTATCCTGAGAGGCAAATGGCCATTAATGGACAGCCCACCCATAATATAACACTTACCGCTACCAGTGTGGATCTTGACCAGGTAGTAGTGATAGGTTATGGTACACAAAGAAAAAAAGATGTTACCGGTTCAACGGTATCTGTGAAAGGAGAAACGCTGAACGAAATTAAAGCACCTAATCTTATTAACCAGTTACAGGGCCGTGCTGCAGGTGTTGATATTGTTACCAACAGTGCACAGATCGGATCTACACCTGATATCAAAATCCGGGGTAGCCGGTCTCTTACCGGTAATAATAATCCATTGATCGTTGTGGATGGAATGGCATATGGAGGCAGTTTAAATGATATCAATCCCGACGATATTGCCGGCGTCGATATTCTGAAAGATGCTTCTGCAACCGCTATCTATGGTTCGCGTGGTTCAAACGGCGTTATCATTGTTACTACAAAACATGGAACTACCGGTAAGGCCGTTACAAGTTATAATGGCTACATGGGTATTGTAAATGTTATTGACACTTACAGGTTGTTCAATGGACAGGAATATGCAAAATTTAAAACCGATGCAGGAGTTGGCAATTCCAATGGTACTGGTGCAAATCAATATGCACTTACTGCTACCGAGCAGGCAAATCTTGCAGCTGGTGTAAATACAGACTGGCAGGATCTGCTGCTGACCACTGGTTTAAGAACCAGTCATGACTTAGGTGTACGCGGTGGTTCGGAACGTACACAGTATTTCTTTGGCATGGGTTATTACAGGGAAACCGGGGTAATACATGACCAGGATATTAATCGTTTTTCTTTTAATGTAAATATCGATCATAAGGTATCTCAGCGTATTAAAATCGGATTCACGAGTTTCAATACGCTGCTCCGTGCCAACCGCACAGGTACTGATGCTTACGGAGCCGGCGAGCGACTAAGTCCTTTGTTCAAACCTTATAATGCTGATGGATCAATTAACCTCAAACCGGCATTTGATCAGAGCCAGGATGCACAGCAAATCAATCCCCTTACTTCTATCGGCAACAATGATCTTATCAGGGCTTTTTCGAGAAGGTACCAGTTTCAGCATAATTTCTATGCTGAAGTGAAGATCCTGAAAGACCTTAAATTCAGATCTACATTTGGTTACGGTTGGTCACAAACACTTAATGATAATTATACCGGACCGAATACTGTGTTTAACTCGAACGCTACTACGGCTGGTTCATCAATCAGTCAGAACAATTCAGAAGGCTGGCAGTATACTTTCAACAATTCGCTTGAATACAACACCAGCTTTAACGGCAAACATAAATTACAGGTGCTGGCGCTGCAGGAAGTACAAAAAAATCATTTCCAGTCACAGCAGTTTAATGGCACAGGTGTTCCGGCCGATTTTATCCAGGATTATAACTGGCAACTTGTTAATTCAGTAAATCCACAGCTTGGAAACGCTAATGAATCAGGGCTGATCGGTTATATGGCCAGGGGCATTTATTCATTCAATGACAAATATTTGCTGACAGCTACGATAAGAACAGATGGTGCTTCGGTATTAGCGCCGGGTCACCAGTGGACCACGTACCCTGCCATCAATTTGGGATGGAACATAGATAGAGAAGATTTCATGCAAAGTGTGAAATTTGTCAACAGTCTGAAATTAAGAGGCGGCTGGGGTATCAGTTCCAATTCCGGTATCGCTTCGTATACTACATTAGGTAGCCTTTCTTCAAATTTCTACAATTTCGGTCAGGGTACCTCACCCGGTATTAATTATGTAAATGGATATTTGATTAATACGGCGCCTAACCCATTATTGGGCTGGGAAAAAACCAATGGCGTAAACGTTGGTGTTGATTTCAGTCTCTTTAAAAACCGCCTGTCGGGGTCAATAGATTTTTATACGACAAAGACCAGCGATATCCTGTTAAACAAGGGCCTTCCACGTAGCGTAGGTGTGAACTCACAAATTACCAATGCAGGTAAGACACAGTCACATGGTATGGAATTTAGTCTTAGCAGCGAAAATATAAAAACCAAAGATTTCTCCTGGCGCACTGACCTGACTGCATTTTTCAACAAGGAAAAGATCACTGCGTTACAAAATAACCTGCAAAAGGATTTAGGAAACGGCTGGTTTGTAGGACAACCCCTGAACGTGATCTATGATTATAAGAAAGTAGGTATCTGGCAAACCAGTGAAGCGGCCCAGGCGGCTGTATATGGTGTAGCACCGGGCGATATCAAGATCGAAGATATCAATAAGGACAATGCAATTACTGCGGCCGACAGGCAGATCCTTGGCAATTTTCAACCCAAGGCAGTAGTGGGGCTGACCAACCATCTTCAGTATAAGAATTTTGACCTGAACTTTGTATTGTTTGGACGCTTTGGCCAGACAGTAGTAGCTACTTATCTCTCTGCTGATGGTGGCGGCGCGGGATATCCTTTCTTCATGAATAGCCGTGTTGGTCAATTCAAAGTAGATTACTGGACCCCAACAAATCCTACCAACGCATTTCCTCAACCGGATGCTGGTGTAGACGGACAGAAATTTACTTCTACCCTGACATATCGTGATGGTTCGTTTATCAAAATAAGAACCATTGACCTGGGATATAATTT
>JBDTPD010000019.1:0-17296 GCA_039932855.1 Chitinophagaceae bacterium
CCGGGTTACAATAAGTAGGTGAAGATCCTTTTACGGTTGGCATTTCATTTAACTGATACACTTGCTTTAAACATCTTTTCGTCAACGTATCTTTTTCAGCAGAAGGTTTGAGCGAGTAAACCAGTGCTTCAAATGCTTGTAAGCTTCTTATTTCACTTACTCCTTTTACAGGGGTCTCGAATGGATTTTTGTACTGTTCCACTTCTTTTCCCTGTAAAAAATCTATCCATTTAGTTTGTAAAGAAGTCAACTCGTCAGCCGTAGAATGAATACGCACTATACCAAAATTGTGATTGGTAATATTTCGCAGAATAAAATTAGCACGACCAGCTACTTTAAACAGGTCATCGTCGATCTGTATGCCTTTGCCTTCAAATAATATATCTCCGCTGGTAATTCTTTCCCAGATGATAAGCCGGCTGGTAGACTGCAGTTTTACTTCTGCATTATTGAGAATCTGTTTAATCAGTTCTTCCTTGAAACCTTTGTCATCTTTATTTGGCAATGCAGCCACTAACAACAGATAAGCATCGGACCAGGTTTTCACTTCGAGATTTTTCTGTAGTATATCATTTACCGACCAGGTTTTTGCGTTTTCAAATTTTTCCTTTGTCATACCCTCGAGGTTATTGGGACTCCAGGAAACCAGAATGCCATCGGCAGTGGCAGTAAAACAGAAAAAAATAGAAAAAATAAATAAGAAGTTTCTGAGCATACGCTTAGTTTATTGATCTACTTTATTTCATAACGAAACATATTGTCCTCAAGCACCAACTGCTTGCTCCAATAAGTTTTGATTTCTTTATCGGAGCATCCCAAATCTGCATCCAGGTTTTATAATAAATAACCCCAATTTAAAGGATCGGTTCACCAGTTTCTTCTCACATTCCAACACTCCATTAAAATTAATTGATTGGTGCGGTAGTAAATCTATCCGATCAGGAATATTTGAATCACATCCCGGGTTCCAAAAAAAGATGGCTTTATTATCTGTCCGCCAATTATCTCCGGCCCATGAACAGCTCATTACATAAAAATGTATCGCCGTATCCTATTTATTTGTATCGTTCCCTTGGTAGCTTTCTTGACGCAGAGTTTCACAAAGAAGTCCAGAGAACCACAGAGTCCTGATAATTATAAATTCTCTGGGAACCTCTGAGCTTCTTTGTGGTTCTCTGCGTAGTAAAAAGCTAATTTAGGCTGAAGCATTGCTTATCGCTTTATCAGCATTTGTATGCTGATATTATCAAACTATCTGCGTCGGCTCGTTACCGCATTACTTCTTGGCTTTGTCTTTACACTCTGTGGAGATCTATCGGTTGGCAGGGTAGGATTAAAGAACATACCATTTCCCTGTATTGCACTTGCTCCCTGTTTGAAACCTCTTCGCTCTCCGTTCTGATGCTGTGAAAAGTTTATTTTTCAAAGTTTCAACATTAACATATGTTAACGGTAAGTGTATACTCCGCCATCTAAACGGGGAAAAAGCAGAATAAAGGCCAGATATAGGTGTTTTCAATTACGATTACGTGATTTTTCTCGATTTATATACGGAATGATACGATTGCACTTATTACTGTCTTTGAATATTTTTACTACCTACAATCCACGCTATGAAAAAAACCATTCTACTCTTATTGGTGATTATCACCTTAAAAGCATCGGCTCAGACAGAACCGTTTTCCAAAAGAACAGTAATTACGCTCGCAGCAAACAGTTCCCCATGGGAAATAGTCTATGGACCCAATGATTCATTATGGGTAACAGAAGCGAAAGGTTACCTGGTTCAACGTATCAGTCAAACCGGTGTGAAGACAACCTTATTAGACTTAACAGGATCAAAAACTGACTGGGCATCCGGTACCGGACCACAAGGTGGTTTGATGGGAATTGCATTGCACCCGAATCTTTATTCAAGTAATCCTGCGGTGCGCCAGGCAAAACCATGGGTATACTTAGTGTATGTATATAAAAAGACAACACCTAACTCCAGTTGTGGTACACCCGGTATTGCAGGAGGCTGTCCTTTTACTACACGACTGGTGCGTTATGAATACAAAAACAATACATTGATCAACCCGGTAACGATCATCGATCCTTTACCTGGTAGTAGTGATCACAACTCAGGCCGTTTGATGATCAGCCCGGTAATAGAATCCGGTTCAGATGCGGCACACACACAGTATCGTTTATATTATACCATTGGTGATATGGGTGCGGGTCAGTTGACCAATACCAACCGTACCAACAATGCACAGAATAAAGATGTGTTTGAAGGTAAAGTGCTTCGTTTAAATACAGAAATCGACGGCGACGCTGGTGCTGACGCATGGATTCCGAATGATAATCCATTTTATGATGGCACCCCTTTCACACCGAAAGATTATGTATTCTCTTATGGTCACCGTAATCCGCAAGGACTGGTGTGGGGAAAAGTAAATGGGGTAAACCATTTATTCGGTTCAGAACAATCAGACAGAGCCGACGATGAGATAAATATGATTGAAGCAGGAAACAACTATGGATGGGATAAAGTATCAGGAAAATGTGATGGTGATGTAAACGGATTTAAAATTGGTGGACAAACTATTGTTAATGAAATGACCAATTGTGCCGGTACCACCCAACCGCTCTTTACTTTCTTTCATCATAATGCTACATGGACAAGCACTTACCCAGCAGATGGTTCTCCGAATGGACCATGGCCAACCGTTGCTGCATCGAGTGTAGAGTTTTATGGAAAGGCTGTCATTCCAGGATGGTCTCCATCACTATTGATCACACCTTTGAAAGAAGATAAAATCTATCGGCTGAAATTAGACGCAGCTGGTAATGTTACCGGCGATACCATTTCATACTTCCGTGGAGATGGTAGTCGTATACGCAGAATCATTTCCGATCCTACCGGTTTAAAATTCTATGTGATGCGCGACAACAACGCGATCATGGAGTATACCTATACAGGTGTTACACTACCGGTGGAGTTAATATATTTCAAAGGAGCATTACAAAACAATGTAGCTGTACTTGACTGGGCAACCAGCAGCCAGATCAACACATTGAAGTTTGTAGTAGAAAGAAGTACCGATGGTCTTGCTTATCATGATATCGGAACAATTGCTGCCAGTGGCACCAATGCTACTACACTTACATATTCATATACTGATCAGCAGGCCGTGAATCAGCAGACACAGGTTTTATATTATCGTTTGAGAATGGTTGATATCGATGCATCATATAAGTATTCAAATGTTATCACTATTTCATTAGCCGATAAAATACAACGCATCATTGTATCGCCAAACCCTGCATCTGGTATTACCAGATTAAATATCACAGTAGCGGGTTATGGTTATGCCCAATGGAAGATCGTTGATAACGCTGGTGCTACAGTTATGCAAAACTCGATACAACTGGCGCCAGGTGTCAATACCGAAAGGATCAATATCAGTCGTCTTGCAGCCGGCTTATACTACCTGAAAATAACAGGACAGGGTATTAATGAAAATATTAAACTTCAGAAATTATAATAGCTGACCCTCTGATAGAAAAAGGCTGTCGCGAATATGCGGCAGCCTTTTTTATTATTCTTGTGAATAATTATGAGTTATGAACTATGAATTATGAATGTCGTAGCATAAGAACCCATTCATAATTCATAACTCATAATTCTTAAATAGCGAGATTAATATTTTATTTCTGAATCCCCACCTTCCATCATTACCTCCTCCACATCATTTCAATCCATTCGCTCATCAGCCACGCCATCACTGCACCAAGCACCGCAGCAGTAAGCGGCCATACTACATAAAATAAAAATGGCTTCAGGTACCATTTCTCATCAGCGATCATCGCTTCAGATTCGCCGATAACTTTTATGAGCCGGTGTGTTTGTGTAACAGGTTGACTGATCAATACCGGCGCAGCAGGATTATCATATACCGGTTGCGCATACTTTCCACCCAACACAGCTACTTCATTGTTCTTAGCCATTTCAACAGCGTCTTCAAAACTGATCGCAGAAGCAACAGCAGGATTCAAAAAAGTGATCGTCTTTTTAGCGGTGTTTGGAAAGAAAATAATATTCTTACTCACCAGCGTTTCTTTCGCCATCTCACGCAAACCAATAGAGATGCGACCATGAAATGCATCTTTCTTCCACGTAATAGATTGAGTAAATGTCTTATGCTCCTGGAACACTACTTCACAGGCCTTTTTTAATTCGGGTGTCATAACAGTAATTTACCGGTCACATGTTACCGGTACACAAGAAAATAATGGGTGGAATTCGTAGAGTAAGACAGCAGCAATTTAAACCATTCCTAAGGTTTTTGTAATGACTGGCAGAATTAATTTTTCCTTCCATCGCCCCCATTGAAGAATATGTTTGTCAGAAATGATAAAATGCCTTAATATACATTCCCTTAACAGACTGTCCTTTAGGACCTCCTTCTCCGGCTGGAAACAAACCCACCACCTGACATTTTAAAAAACTGCAATCATGACAAGTAAGCCATTCAGCTTTCCTAAGCACCTGAAATCAATCATCAGTTTTGTTGTCTTATTCATCATCATCCAAAGCTGCAACAGCGCCCCGAAAGAAGAGACCAAAACAGTAACCGAAGTACCGGTTACAACCTCTGAAAAACCGGAATATTTTCAGCTAAGATCAAAACTCGAAAACGAATACGGTTATACCCATGCAGTAAAAATAGGTGACGATCTGAAGATCTCCGGTGCCGTAAGTATGGATGAAAATGGAACCCTCATTGCTCCTGGTAATATGGAACAACAAATGAAAAATTGCTATGGCGACCTGGAAAAGATATTACAGCATTACGGTTATACAATCGATGATGTGTTTGCCGAAAATATATACACCACCGATATGGCGGCGTTCATCAAAGTGGCCGGTTCCCGTAGCAGTATTTACAAAAAACAATTTCCTACCGGTACATGGCTGGAAGTAAAAGGTCTTGCGCTTCCGGGTCAATTGATCGAGATTGATATGGAAGCCCACAAAAGTCATTAATAACTGTAAACGCGGTAAATGTGCGGTATTGGATGTGCTTCTTTGATGTACAAACCCAGTGTATGATATAGATCCAAATGCATTTGTATTTGCAAATACGATCAAGGAAGCATCGGGAGGGATTATAAAGAGAAGGGCACATTAATCATAATGTACCCTTCGTCAAATCCATATTTTAAATAGTTCAGTTGACCCTGATCAGTTTTACCACTTTACGTTTTCCTCCCTGAATAATTTCAGCAAAGTAGATCCCGTTGTGCCAATTTCCTGCATTTACTTTTAATATTGCACCTAATTGCACTTTGTTATATGTGCGTATTATTCTGTCATACGAATCGAATATGTTAACAGTAATTGGATTAACATTATCACTTCCTTTTATCGTCAGGTTAAAATAATCAGTTGCAGGATTAGGTTGAACACTGACTCCGAAACCCGCCTCGTCCATTTTTTCAGACAAAGCAGTTATCGCAGACTTTTGTACCATATACCCTTTACCGGCCTGACATTCACTTACAGTTACAGTATCGATTGCTATACAACCACTGCAATCGATCGCTTTTACTACATAAGTTCCGGCGAGTGAAGCAGTGATGCTTTCGTCAGCACTGATCGCGTCACCATTATAAAACCACTGATATTTTACAGCACTGCATGGTGGAGGACAAATATTGTATTTCAACACTTTTACGTAATCAAACAACCCATCCACAGATGGGCCGAATGCAGTATTGGCAAGATATGTATTGATCGAGTAAGTCAATGAAGTAGAACCTGAGGTAATCAACAATGGTATATTCCATGAAAGTATATCGAGATTAGCCCCGGATTGGCCACGGAAATTGTTATTACCAAAACTTTGCCCGCCTATTGTTAAACTATCTCCTATATAATTATCTCCTTCAAATCCAACGATAGTAAAACGCGCATCAGTATTACAATCGCCGGGAACAGAAATATTATTAATTGTCGTCGTATAGTTTCCTGCGGGGTAAGTAAACTGGAATTTTTCTGTGTTGATATGAATTTTTGTAGCAGGCAGTGAATCTTTTTCATAAATAACTACCAGCGCCCATCCACCAAATGCCGAATTATCCACACAATAGATAAGATTATTGTTCCAGTTCAGGTCACTTACCGTATAAGTACCGGATGCCGCAACAAGACTTGTTACATCTTTTCTCGCTGCGAAGTAATTGAACAAAAGAGGTCTGAAAAAAGATTTTGTATTGTCTGCGGTAACTGAAACACCATTAAGTTTTACCTGACTATCGACAGTACCGGATCCAGACCAATACAGGTATGCTTTCCTTACTATTGCACCGGATGGCAAACTTAATACTTGTGAGGCAGATGTATTCCGTCCACAGTTATTTCTGTTTTCACTTTGACTGAATGTATTGCCGATTGCTATGTAATCAATATTTCCGGTGAATATTCTTTTATCGGTTGAACTTCCACTAACCTCGGCAAATGCGACAGGTGAAGCTGGTCCTGATAGAATGGAATTAGTTGTATTGGCAGTCAGTAATACAGAACCATTACATAAAGAAGTATCAGCACCGGCATTTACTATTAATGCTGTATTAAGTATTGTTATAGTATCTTTTGATGCACAGCCTGCCGAGTCAGTTACGGTCACCTTATAAACTCCTGCCCCTAATCCTGTTTGATCTTCTGAAGAAGTATTTACTCCTGCTCCTGTCCATTCGTACGTGTAAGGTGAAACAGCACCACTTATTGCAAGATCGATTGAAGCCGTAGAAGGACCGGAACATACTATATCGGTATGAGTAGCTAATAAAACTGGCGCTGGATTTACAATAACTGTTGAAGCCGTATGCCGATTAATATTACATAGATCGGCCATTTCAACAAAATAGTAAAAAGTGCCGGCTCCGTTTGTTGGCGGTGTAAACAATGTGTCTGTTGCTCCGGGAATAAGCGTACCGCCAACATTTGAAGCAGTTGTATTTGAATACCATTGATAAGTTAATTGATCATCACCAACTGCTCTTGCCACAAGACCAACAGGGACTCCATATTGACAAACAGTTTGTAATGCCAGAGGTTTAAGAAAAATTGAAGGCGTTGTACAATCACCTGCCCTTCCTGTATAAGTGATACGTTGTGCATATATATCCGATTGCGTGTTATTACGCCCGTCTCTCCAGCTAACAATAGAATTTCCACGACCTACGGAAATGATGGCAGGGTTAGTTTGATCAATAAGGGCAATTGAAACAATTACACCATTTGTTGTCCAGTCCATGGTACCATTGGCAAGTACACGTTGTGCGTAAATATCGTAATTATCAACACTATTACTACCTCGTCTGTCATGCCAGCTTATGATGGCACCTCCATTTTCGTCAGAGGCTATAACAGCTGCTCTTTGCTCATTTACTGCAACGCTTACAGGATTTCCATTGGTTGTCCATAATACAGCACCTGATGCATCGATATGCTGAACATATATATCACCGGCACTTTCATTACGATTATCAATCCAGCAAATAACAACACCACCTGCATTATCAGAAACAAGTCTGGGCGCCGATTGATCATTAGTAGCAGTGCAGACGGTGATTCCATTTGATGTCCATCCTGTTACACCGGCTGAATCGATTTGTTGAGCATAAATATCGAGGTCGCCATTTCGTTTATCTTCCCAGCTTATGATAGCACCACGCAGATTGTCGGATGTAATAACAGGAATTTGCTGAATATCCGTTGCATTACAAATAAGAACACCATCATTACTCCATTGTTTTAATCCTGCATTATTTATTCGCTGGGCAAAAATGTCATTGTTCCCTGCGCCGTTACGAATATCATCCCATGCAATAATAGCACCGCCTGCACCATCGGAAGCGATTGTAGGATTATTCTGGATATCTGTTTGTGTACACACACCCACACCGTCAACTGTCCACTGCACTGCTCCTGTTGAATCAATACGCTGAGCATAAACATTCATATCACCGGTTTTACCGGAAGCAGTTCTGCGATCGAGCCACGAGATAATTGCACCACCCGATCCGTCCTCAATTATCTTCAAAATGGCCTGGCTATTCGCAGCTGTACAAATCGCCACACCGTTTGTTGTCCATTGCACTACTCCGGCAGCATTTATTCTTTGTGCATAAACATGAAAACTAACCCCATCCCGTACATCCAGCCAGGTAATAATTGCACCGCCCTTACCATCGGATACAAGAACAGGACCACTTTGAGGTAATACTGCATTGCATATCAACACACCATCTGTTGGCCATTGTGTAACGCCGGCAGAATCAATATGCTGTACATAAATATCATCATCACCACTACGACGATCCTTCCACACGATAATAGCACCCTCATGACCGTCTGTAGTAATAGAAGGCGTCACTTGTTCGTTTCCTGCTGTACAAATTTGATTGTTCACTGAATTATCATCCGACCATTGTCCGAATGCTTCTGAACTTCCGGATAAAAAAGAGAAACATATGAAGACTACCATTAGGCGCAATGGGCTTGACTTTTTCTTTGCATTATCAGAAAAAAATAAAATCACTAATTGCAGAGTTTGGCGAAGCGATGAATTTTGGTGCATTTGATAGTTATTAGGTTAATTAAAACAGTAAATCTTAATGTCGGAAGCGGTATTAATTAAGAGGATTTGAGAGGGAGATAGTAAGTTTTACTCTAACAAGAAATGAATATAAATTAATTTTTAAATGAATGATCCCACTACGATGAAAAAATATCTGCTCATCATATTTGATTAAATTTATAAGGCCTTACCCTTAGTCCCTACATTAGCCCACCTGTATAAATAATCTACCAAAATTTCCACCAATGTTTCATAAATAGTTTGCCCCTCATGCATTTCATTTAAGTCCTGTTTACTTTTTTCACTATTCTGCCAAACCAGTTTGATAGACTCATCATATTCATGAACACCAAATCCTCCGCATAACAAATCATTAAAGGCAGAGAAGTTGTGGCCCGTCTTCCAGTCAAGGTCTTTTGTCAATACATTATCCACTTCATTAAAGAACTCTTCGAGGTTGGAAAAATTATTTCCGTTGATGGTAATTGTTCTCTTATTCATTAGTCAGGAGAATGCGTTCAAACGCAGCTTTAAATTCTTCCGGATCTTTAAAGGATCTGTCCGGTACTATATCAAAGGGAGTAGTTTCTTCGGTAACCTCACTAAGTCCAATTACATCTTCATCAATCTGGATAACATAAGATTTACTGCCGATCCAGATATCGATCATGATCGCTCCCGACGGGAATTCCTGAAACTCATGCCTGGCACCAGCCTTCTCACTCTTCGCTATTATATATGGAAGTAATCGTTTCAGTTTTGCTTTTGCTTTATGAATTGTAAGTTACGAAAGCGGACCCTCCTAAAATACAAGGTCGCGTTTGTTCAGTTGAAAGTTGAAGGTTGAAAAGGAGCCCGCTGATATTCTGTTCCTTTTTAACCTTTCAACCCTTCAACTTTTCAACTCTCCACCCTGCACCCCGTTTAATCAGCAAACCCTCCCATGTAATAGTTCAGCATTCCCATAAGGTCCGGAAATGGCCATTTTTACAACACAAATTTCCATAACCTTATCAACCCGGGAATATGAAATATCGAATACCTATTCTGACTGCTACCCTATTTTGTTTCCTGTGCTCTGCACATGCTCAAACTAATATCCAGGGAACTGTACTGAATGAAAAAGGTCAGCCATTGATGGATGTGAATGTATTGCTGTTACGCGCCACCGATTCTGCATTAGTAAAAGGAATTGTTTCCGGAAAAACAGGGGCATATACTTTCAACAACATTACTTCCGGCAACTACCTGCTCAGTTTTACTTTCGTTGGTCATAAAAAAACGTTTTCTCCTTTGTCAATTGCTGCTGGCAATAAGGATGATATTACTATCGGTGAAATAAAATTACCGGAAGAAATAGGCGAACTGGCTAAAGTAACAGTCAGTGCAAAAAAACCACTCTTTGAACAAAAAACAGATCGTCTTGTCATCAATGTACAAAACAGCATCACTTCTACCGGATCTACTGCGCTTGATGTATTGGAACGCTCTCCCGGTGTTACTGTCGATCGCCAGAATAGCATTTTATCAATGGGTGGAAAAGAAGGTGTGGTTGTAATGATCAATGGTAAAGAAAATCATTTGCCCATGACAGCCGTGGTACAAATGCTGGCCGGTATGAATTCTGCCAATATCGATAAAATAGAATTGATCACTACCCCACCCGCTAATTTCAATGCAGAAGGAAATGCGGGTATTATTAATATAGTACTGATCAATAACAATAGTTTCGGCACCAATGGTTCTTTTGCCGCTACACTTGGTGCCAGTAAAAACAAACTGGCCACCTTTGCGCTGAATTTTAATCATCGTCAGCGCAAAATGAATTTGTATGGTGATTTTTCTTTCCTCTTCAATAAACTCCAGCAGGCATTCAGTAGTTATCGGAAATTTAACCTGGCAGGACAAACAAAAGAAACTTATGCGCCGGGTAACAGGGATGTGACTGTAAAGAATTTTTCTGGTAGATTAGGCATTGACCTGCAGGTTTCTAAAAAAACAGTTATCGGCGCCATGGTAGCTGGTTATAATAACAACTGGTCAATGAATGCCATCTCACAAACATCCTTTCTCACCGATCAGCAAGTCGACACGCTTATATATGGTAGTAATGATGAGGTCAACAGATGGAAAAGCATAAGCGTTAATCTCAATATGCAGCATACGATCAGAAAAGGAGAGCAATGGTCCATCAATGCCGACTATCTTAATTATAATGACAAAAACCCTGACGATTATTTTTATTCCTATTATGATGGATCAGGCAATTTTGTTTTTGACCAGCAATTATTGACCAGAAAAATTACGCCTATCTCGTTCTGGGTAGGTAGTAGTGATTATTCTAAAAAAATAAATAAGAACCTGGATCTGCAAACAGGCATTAAATTCACCAGTTCAGGATTTACCAATGATATTCTGATTGCAAGATTACTGCAACATACCTGGGTAACTGATGAATCACTTTCTGCAAAATATGACTTAAAAGAAAATATTTCGGCTGCTTATATTTCTCTTACTGCGAATCCAACAAAAAAAGTGAGTATGAAGTTTGGATTACGTTATGAATACACCACTTCTAATTTAGGAACACCGGATGTTAAAAATATCATAGATCGCCACTATGGAAAATTATTTCCTTCTTTTTTTATATCCGGAAAGATACACGACAATAGTTCCATCAACTTCTCTTATAGCCGGAGAATTACCCGCCCCAGCTTTAACGAACTCGCACCATTCACAATCTTTTTTGACCCAAACAGTGTTACTACCGGCAATCCTGCCTTGCAACCTTCTATTTCAGATGCCTTGATGACATCTTACTCGTACAAGAATTATATATTTTCTCTTAACTACAGTTATGAAGCGGGCGCGATTGTTCGCTTTCAACCGAAAATCGATCCTGCTACCAACAGGCAAATTAATGCTCCGGAAAATTTAAAGTATCTGAAAACCCTGGCGCTGACGGTTTCGGTTCCATTGAGTCTCGCTCCATGGTGGAGTATGCAAACCAACCTTATCGGCAGGCTTGAACAAAGTAATTCATCCTATAAAGGAGCATCTGTAACATTGAACCAAAAAAGTTTTCGCTTTACCTCGACCCAAAGCATCAAACTATTTAAAAACCTATCAATGGATATCTCAGGTTTTTATCAATCTTCCCAATTGTCTGGCCGCGCAATAATACAACCACGCGCCTCTCTTGATTGTGGGCTTCAAACGAAAACAGAACATGGTAAAGGAAAACTTAGTGTTTCTGTCACTGATATTTTCAGCTCCAATATCTTTAAAGCTTATACCGATATACCGGAGCAGGATCTGCTGGCCCGGCGAATGATAAAATTCGATCAACGGATATTTAAATTGACCTACTCACGAAGTTTTGGTAATAGTAAACTGGAAAACAACCGCAACCGGCAGGATAATTCGGCGGAAGAGAGGAAGCGCGTCGAGTGAGGCAGTTGGCAGTCTATCAGTCGGCAGTCGGCAGTCACATCCGGCAATGATAAATCTCTTATGCTTATTGGCATTCAACAATCCAATAATTCGCTTTCAATTGTCAAGGGACTGCCTACTGCTTACTGATAGACTGCTTACCTATTGCCTATTGTCCATCCCAAATAACTAACTTTAATTCATGCGTCATGTACTTAACCTGGTATGTTGTTTTATTTGTGTGTTGGTGCAGGCACAAAATGAAACAGAGAATTTCAATCATTATACCACCAGGCAGGGACTTAGTAATGACCAGGTTCATTGTATCATACAGGATAGCCGGAAGTTTTTATGGATAGGCACCAGGGAAGGATTGAACCGTTATGATGGTCATAGTTTTAAAAAATTCTTCAGCCAGAAAAATAATCCGAACGGTCTCTCTCATAATTATATTTATAGTCTGCTTGAATACAAGCCGGGGCAACTGCTGATTGCAACGGTGAGTGGTCTTTCTGTATTAAATACACTGACGGGGCAATTTGAGAATGAAAAAATAAGTTTTGATCCATTGAAAGCAGGATCAGGAATAAATGTTACCGGCTTATATAAGGATCCCGCTGGCCAGATCTGGATCAGTCATAGCGGTGAACTGGATATACTGGATAGTAACTTACACTACGCTTACCGGTTTACTGATCTTCCATGGGCAAAAGATCTGAAAGGAATTGTTATTTATAATAATGATTGGTATACCGACAAACAGCATCGTTTATGGATCGCCGGAGATATCATGGAGATCATCGATTTTTCAGCAAAACAAGTCTGGAACTATAAGAACAATCCTAAATATTTTGGCTTCTTAACATCCAATAGTTTTATCCGTTCTTTTTTTCTTGATGAAGACAATAACGTATTGTGGTATACTCCCTGGGGCGAAGGACTTTCCAGATATGACCTGCTAACACATAAAGAGCAGCATGTATTGTTAGCAGCCGCGCCACGTACTGAATTTGCGTCCGTAAATTCTATTATTCGAAAAAATAAGGATCGTTTGATATGTGGTTCAGGTGCCGGCATATATGAAGTGGATATACATTCACTTGATTATAAAAAAGTAGTTGATAAAATATCCATCAATCCGATCTGCTCTGATGGTATTCATTACTGGGCAGGAACTAATATTGAGGGTTTTTTACAAATAAAAGAAACACCTTCGTTTTTAAAAGAACTTTTACTGACGAACACAAATGTGTTTGATAGTCTTTCTTTTTGTACTGACCTGATCAATGGATCAAATGGCAATATATATAGCAGCTTCCTCAGCAATACACTGTTTGAAATTGATAAGGAACGAAATACTTACCATACTTTTAGCATACCGGGATTAAAAGGTATAAACATAAACGAGATCTGCAGCGATAAGGAAGGAAGATATTGGGTTGGCACTTCAGAAGGGATCTATTTGTTTGATGCAGTTTCAAAAAAGTTTTATCGGCCACCATTCCTACCTGCTGAACTTCGTGGTGGAATTACTATCAATGTTATTTTCTGTGACAGCCAGGATAATGTATGGATAGGAACCAGGAAACCTTTCCAACTTTATAAATATGATGCTGTGCGTAAAAGGATTGACAAAATATCTAATGATATCATCACAGCATTTTCCTCGATGTTTGTCGATAGCAGGATATCCAATATCATTGAAGACAGGGAAAATTTGTGGATGATCTCTTACCGCGGAGGTGGCATTATTAATTTCAATAAAAAAACCGCTCAATGGAAACTGTACCCTATCAGTAACCGGAATAAAAATCTGTTGTCAAAAGATGGTATACTGTCATTGCATCCCGATGTGCATAATAATCTATGGCTCACGGATGATTTTGGCAACGGACTTATCTCTTACAATTACCTAACAGACAGTATCAAAAGATTTACGAGGAATGATGGCTTGCCTTCTGATTACATAAGCACTATCGTTGCAGATCGCTCAAATAACTTATGGATAACATCCGAATTTGGACTTACTCAATTCAACATTGAGAATTATAAAACTACCTCCTACACACTGGAGGTAATGCAGAATCCATCATTTCCTCCGGATGAAACCTTGTTTGATACCCTTACAAACAGTATTGTTTATGCAACCGGCAATAAACTATTATTTCTCCAGCCCTCCGCATTAAAAAGAGATTTGCCATCCAATATTCCTGTCGTTGACAGAGTTACGATTAACAACAAAGACATTTTCACTCACTCTCCGGGAACAGAGATCAGCCTGGAACATGATGAAAACAATATTTCGTTAGAATTTACGGCAGTTAATTTTTCCAGCACGTATAATACAAAGCTTGCTTACCAGTTGACAGGTCTGGATACCAGTTGGAAAATATCCGATGCCAACCAATCCGTACATTATGCCAATCTGCTGCCGGGTACTTATATTTTCAAGATTAAAACGGAAAATGAGACCGGTGAATGGAGCGGCGATTATGATGTGTTTACTTTCACTATACGCCCGGTATTCTGGCAAACAACCTGGTTTCAGTTTTTAGTTTTTGCCAGTCTTTCATTTCTTATTTTCTGGTTTGTCAGAAGAAGAATCAGGAATATTCGCAAAGAAGCAGAATTAAAACAGAAGCTGGCAGAAACAGAGATGATGGCGCTACGTTCGCAGATGAACCCGCATTTTATTTTCAATTGCCTGAGTGCGATTGATAATCTTATACAAACAAACCAGGCTGATAAAGCCACTACTTACCTGGGCCGGTTCGCTAAGTTGATTCGTTCGGTACTGGAAAGTTCTAAAAACAATGTTGTTCCCTTTCACAAGGATTTTAAAACACTGGAGTTGTTCCTTCAATTGGAACAACTGCGGTGCAATAATAAATTTGAGTATGAATTACTCACAGAAGGCGAATTGATGGATGGCGATTATAAGGTACCTCCATTAATTATTCAGCCTTTCGTAGAAAATGCTATTCATCATGGCTTGTTAAACAAAATGGATGGAGAAAGGAAGCTGGTCATCAAAGCATTTCTGAAAGATAACTTTATTCAATATAGTATCCAGGATACGGGAGTAGGAAGAGCGATGGCGCAGGAAATAAAAGATAGGAACAAACCTGAACATCAATCCTATGGCATTCAGATAACTACTGAAAGAATTCATTTGCATAATAAGGAAGAAAATAAAAATGATGACATTGTAATTACTGATTTGGTGGAGAATGGCAGAGCTGCTGGTACAGAAATCAATATACAATTGAAGGTTTACTAAAATAAAATTAATTTTCCTTAAATAATTCTCTATGATTACGGCTATTTTAGTTGATGACGAAGAGAATAACCTGAGTGCATTAAAAGAAAAGATTAACCGCCATTGCAAGGAGGTTAAGATAATAGCTATTTGTGATAATGCAGAGATGGCTATTAAGAGTATCGATTCTTTACAACCCGATATAGTTTTCCTCGACATAGAAATGCCGGTGATGAATGGTTTCCTGATGCTGCAGCAGCTCAGTTTTAAAAACTTTGAATTGATCTTTGCCACTGCTTATGATCATTATGCGATCAAGGCTATTCAATTCAGTGCGCTGGATTACCTGATCAAGCCAATTGAAATAGAGGATCTGAAAAGAGCGGTGAATCGGGCGGTAGAAAAAAAGAATAACACAATACCGAATAAGCAACTTGAATTACTGCTGGAAAATTTAGTCACTTCGAAACAAACATACCGGCGTATTGCTATTCCTACCGCCAGCGGATTAGAATTTATTAAAACAGATGATATCGTTTGTCTTGAAGCCAGTATCAACTACACTTATCTCTATTTAGATGATGGGGTGAAGTATACAGTCAGCCGGACCTTGAAGGATTTTGAGGACATGTTGCCAGCAGAACTATTCTTACGCATTCATAACTCCTATATCATCAATAAGAATTACATCAAACGATATATACGCGGAGAAGGTGGACAAGTAGTGATGAGTAATGGAATGGTGCTGGATGTATCGAAAAGAAAGAAGGCTGAGTTTTTAAAATCTATCGGCCATTGAGTTCCGGTTCCAAATCTGCATAGTGAATTCGTATGTTTTATGATTTTACATTCTTTGTTGCATACTGCTTATTATCACTCCAGATTAATTTGATGGCTTTTAAAACAAGCATGAGTAAGAATATCAACACCCAACAGAATAAAAATGGTCTGATCGCATTGTCGAATAAGTGACTTCTTTCAGTATACCATGCTGCAAGTATAACCGGCGCTGGCAGGGCACAAACCGGATCACCTCCGCCGCTGACAAACCCAACCCCCAAAAATAAAGCAGCGATAATAGATACAAATAAGAGTCGCCAAAACCAGGCCCTGATATGCAAACGAATCATTTTGATTATAAGAAAACCCATCAGGAGCCATCCGATAATCACCAATAAAAAGAAGAAGTCTGATGTCATGAGCTTTGATTTTTCGTCTTTTTTTCCCGATCAAAGTCAAATCTAACAAATCCCGCCAACTAATTATGAGTTATGAATGGGTGTACGTGAATTCATAACTCATAATTAGATATATAATCCAAATCTATATTTTTATTGCGGAGCTTTTTTAGAATAATGCAACGATCCCTCCAAATCACTTGTCACTAAATTATCGGATGCATGCGCTGAGGCATCACCGAACAGTTACAAAACACAACCTTTAGGAAAAAACTGCTAACAACAACGATCACTAGCGTTTATCAAACGCTACAATCAAAATAATTTACATAAAACACCCGCGTTATGCAGTTACATCCTAAAAAACTAATCCTGTTTGCCTCACTGGCAACTTCTTTTTTTATCTCCTGCCATAAAAAAGATCATATATCAGGCGATCCTGTACCAGCACCTGATCCAATCTTCACCGGGCCTTTGGTGAAAACGCTGCTTGATCAGGCCGGTACCAGCACTTATACCTACGACACAAAGAACAGAGTGATCAATATACATACAGACTACGACAATAGTTCAAAGGACTATACATATACAGATACAAGCGTTATTCTTAAACGATATAATCGTGATGGCCTTTTCCAGGGTGCCCTGGTGTACCGGCTCAATGCAAAAAAACTGGCTATCTCTATGAGCGATACAGCCGGCCTGGGCTTTGACACATATACCTACAATGACGCCAATCAACTAACAAGAACACAGACGGATCGTGTCATCGGCGGACAGATCTATTCTTTTGATAA
>JBDTPD010000020.1:0-17235 GCA_039932855.1 Chitinophagaceae bacterium
TAAGTTGTGAAAAATATATCTGAACATAAAAGAGCAGTGTCTATAAGAAAGACACTGCTCAAATATTTTTATTTCAACGTCATCAATAACCTCTACCAGAATTTAGCATACAGTGCTGTAAGAATCAGGAAGGTTATTACAATCATGGCAATAATTGACGGCTTCAATTTGAACATTGACTTATCCAATTGGAAAGCCTTAGGATTGATCTTCGGACCAGCGAGACTAAAACTGATCATTACTGCTATGGTAAAGAAGAAGGACCATCCCATGTTGATAAGGAACGGAATTTCAAATTCACCTTTACCATTAGGGAAAGCGGTATATAGTAATGTTTCATGTCCGAATAAACCCACTGCATAATTATTAAAGAATATAGCCAATGCCAGCCCGGTAATTAATCCTGCTACTGCAGCTGGACCGGTGGTTCTCTTCCAGAACATACCTAGAATAAACATAGCAAATACGCCAGGGCTTATAAAGCCGGTATATTTTTGAATAAAGGTAAATCCACCCGCACCTCCGATACCTAACAGATCATCCCAGGTAAATATGAGTGAAATGACAATGGCAGCCAATGCAACCATTCTTCCTGTCCATACTTGTTTCTTCTCGGTAAGTTCTTTCTGAAAATATTTTTTATGAATATCCAGTGTATAGATCGTAGAGATACTGTTTAGTTTTCCAGCCAATGAAGCAACAATTGCTGCAGTAAGTGCGGCTATTGACAATCCTTTCAGGCCGGCAGGAAGAAAGTTCAGGATAGAGGAATAAGCTCCATCCATACCGCCTTGTAAATTTGGTAAGTGCCCATTCTTATATAATACATAGGCAGCAATACCAGGAAGCATAACAATTACGGGCATCAATAATTTCAAAAAGCCTGCAAAAAGAATACCCTTACGTGCAGTTTGTAAATCAGCTCCCAATGCACGTTGAGTAATGTATTGGTTACATCCCCAATAATTCAGGTTCACAATCCACTGACCGGCAAAGTACATAGCCAGCCCTGGCAGCAATAAGTATTTGTTGATATACTCCTGTGAAGAATTTGCATCAGGTTTACTAAGTATCATGTGAAAATGATCTGGTGCTTCTTTCATGAGTGTATTGAAGCCTGCGATCGCATCACGACCTAATCCAAATTTTTCACTGACAACTGTTAATGCAAAGTATATAGTGGCTAATCCACCAATGATCAATACTGATACCTGTATCACATCCGTATAACCAATTACTTTCATTCCTCCCAGTGTTATGATAACCGCAAATACTGCCAGTCCGATCATAATGATATGCAAATACTCAGGACCGACGAGGCCACTGATAGCAACAGCACCAAGAAAAAGAATGGAAGTAAGGTTCACAAAAATGTAAAGGAATAACCAGAAGATAGCCATGATCAGTGACACCGTTTCATTATACCGTGTCTTTAGAAACTGTGGCATTGTATATATCTTGTTCTTCAGATATATGGGTATAAACCAGACGGCGATAATGATAAGGGCTACTGCTGCTATCCACTCATAAGCGGCTACAGCTACTCCTACGAAGAAGCCATTACCACTCATTCCAATAAATTGTTCAGCAGAAATATTAGATGCAATCAGCGATGCGCCAATGGCCCACCACGTTAATGAACCTTCTGCAAGGAAAAAAGCTTTTGAATCCTGCACTTTCGATTTCCTGCGATAATATACCCAATAACCATAACCAGCTACTAGTAAAAAATAAATCAGGAATACGATATAGTCTTTCGTTTCTAAACTATTCATAAAAACAATCGTTTTGGGATTAAGTGTTAAACTGACAGTTAAATATAGTTATTTATTACATTTTCCAAATATTCTTGTTTTCCGCTTTTTACAGCCGGTTCCCCGTTCTCCATCGCATAAGTTCTGAGGTCCTCCAGCGTAAGCTTACCATTTTCAAATTCTTTTCCTTTACCACTATCGAATGATGCATAACGATCCTTCCTTATCTTTTTATAATCTGATTTTTGCAGAATATTATCGGCTGTGATCAATGCGCGTGCAAAGACGTCCATCCCACCAATATGCGCATAGAACAGGTCTTCCGGGTCGGTTGAGTTTCTCCTGATCTTTGCGTCGAAATTAATACCACCACCTTTGAAACCACCGGCTTGTAAAATAACAAGCATTGCTTCTGTCAATTCATTGATATCATTGGGAAACTGATCTGTGTCCCATCCATTCTGATAATCGCCACGGTTGGCATCCATACTACCTAACAGGCCCGCATCAGCGGCCACCTGTAATTCATGTGTGAAAGTGTGCCCGGCTAAGGTAGCATGATTCACTTCAATATTTAAACTAAAATCATTCAACAGATCATACTGGCGTAAAAATCCGATGACTGTTTCGCTATCATAATCGTATTGATGCTTGGAAGGTTCGCAAGGTTTTGGTTCAATAAAGAATTTCCCTTTAAAACCATTCTTTCTTGCATAATCCCTGGCAGCATATAAGAATTTTGCAAAATGATCTTTCTCTCTTTTCATATCTGTATTCAGCAAACTCATATATCCTTCACGACCTCCCCAGAATACATAATTCTCACCTCCCAATGCGATTGTTGCATCCAAAGCAGCTTTCACTTGTGCAGCGCCATGAGCGAGCACATGAAAATCAGGGTTGGTAGATGCACCATTCATGTAGCGGCGATTGGAAAAAAGATTGGCCGTGCCCCATAATAATTTTACACCACTGGCTTTTTGCTTTTCACCAAGATAAGCGGTGACAGCTTGCAGGCGACGATCATTCTCCTTTACATCATTTGTGTAATCGGTTACATCTACGTCGTGAAAACAATAGTATGGGAGCCCTAACTTAGTAATGAATTCAAAAGCCGCATCAGCTTTGTCTTTTGCACGTTCTATTGCATCTGCTTTTTCATTCCATGGAAAAATATGTGTTGGTTCACCAAACGGATCAGCGCCATTGCCGCAGAAGCTGTGCCAGTAAGCGCAGGCAAACCGCAGATATTCTTTCATTGTCTTACCCGCTACTATTTTATTTTCATCATACCAGCGAAATGCTAATGGATTATCTGTTTGCTGGCCCTCATATTTGATCTTACCAATTCCTTTAAAAAATTCCTTGTTTCCTGTAACTACTGACATAATCGGGTCTTGATTTTTAAATGATAAATTAGTTTAATTGTTTTTCGAGTTGTTGTAACCATTTTCCATAATATTCTTCATAGCTTTTCTTACCATCGGGTTCTACTAACCGTACCGGTTTGAAATGATGAAACGCTTCTTCGCTATTCTTATACAGCTTTGCACCGAGTCCCGCTCCTATCGCTGCACCAACACTACCATCACAGGTATACATTTCAACGGGAATATTGAGCGTGTTTACAAAACAGTGCGTGAAGATATTACTTAAGAACATATTAGCTTCACCCACGCGTATGACTTTTGGCCGCATTCCATTTTCTTTCATGATATCGAGACCATACCGGAAAGCAAAGGCAATGCCTTCCTGCGCGGCCCTGTATAAATGATCGTTCGTATGAATATTCAGATCGAGGTTACACACATGTGCCCCAACGATCTTATTTTCCAGGATCCTTTCTGCACCGTTACCAAATGGCAATACGATTATGCCCTCACTTCCCGGTTTGATCTTTTCAGCAGCTTTATTTATTTCCTGGTAAGAAAGATCCTTACCAGCTATATTTTTTATCCAGCGATTTAATATACCTGTACCATTGATACATAACAATACACCCAATCTTTTTTGGGTTGATGTATGATTCACGTGCGCAAACGTGTTGATGCGTGAGCGGTCATCATAGGTTAACTGATCGCTGATGCCATATATAACACCGGATGTGCCTGCAGTTGCAGCAACTTCTCCGGGTTTTAATACATTCAATGATAGGGCATTGTTAGGCTGATCACCTGCTTTATAGGTAACCGGTATACCTTCTTTTAATGAAAGCGCATCTGCAACTGATTTTGTTACAGTACCATGTTCTGAAAATACTTCATTGATTACAGGTATATGCTCAGTCTTTAATCCATAATATTTGAAAACATCCGGTGATAATTTATTATCAGGGAAATCCCAGAACACTCCTTCTGATAAAGCGGATACACTGGTGGTAACAGTACCGGTCAATTTCATAGCAATAAAATCGCCAGGCAACATGATCTTATCTATTTTTTCATAAACAGCAGGCTCCTGTTGTTTTACCCATGCCAGTTTTGAAGCAGTAAAATTGCCGGGTGAGTTAAGTAAGTGAAGTAAGCATTTATCTTTTCCGATAGCATCGAATGCTTTATTACCAAGTTCAACTGCGCGGCTATCGCACCAGATAATACTATTACGTAAAACATTTTGTTGTTTATCTACACACACCAGGCCATGCATCTGGTAAGCGATCCCGATAGCCGTAATTTGTTTGGGATCATACTTCCGTTGTGCATGCAATTTCAGAATAGCCAACTGCACATGTTCCCACCACATATCGGGCGATTGTTCGGCCCATCCTGGCTGTACAGAGATGATACCGGTTTCCGTTTCCGGATAATGAGCAGAGGCGATGGAGCGCTGGGTAGCGGCATCTACCACAGAAACTTTTATTGAGGATGTTCCTATATCTATTCCAAGGAGTAACATTCAAAAATTTTAAAATTAACAACACAATATATCCGTTCTATAAATCAAATTCAAAATTAAAAATCAATGCTAAATATGTTTATTATCCATGTGCGGTGTTAGATGTACAAATTTTCAATAACCGGGAAAATTTCAATATCAGACCGCTGTATATTTTATTACATTGATTATATTAAATCAAACAGGGATGAGAGGTGATTCTCATCCCTGTTTAAGAATTATAGATGTGTTGATGATCTTATAATCAATAACCCGGATTCTGCCAGCATGCAGCACCAAGACAAGCTCCTTCAGTTGTACGATCGATCTGATCTTGTGGTATTGGTCTCAGCACGTGGAAAGGTTTAATATTATTTTTTGCTTCAGAGTTCCATGCAGCTACTCTTGTCAGCAATGATTGCGTACGAACAAGATCCCACCATCTTTGCCACTCGCCATAAAACTCACGTGTACGCTCATCAAGTATGAAGTCAAGCGTTACCTGTACAGAAGTGATTTCCTGCGCCAATGCAGCGGCTGCATTCTGAGCAGGAGTATTGGTAGCAATGAAAGCAGCTCTTCTTCTTACAACATTGATCAGATCAGCTGCCTGTTGCAATGTACCACCGCCTTTGAAAGCAGCTTCTGCTGCGAGCAGGTATACATCAGAAAATCTTACGATCACTACAGGTCTTGTTGATGGATCATTTACACCAGCTCTTGCAACGTCATCAAACTTTTTCACTGCAGGATACCAGTTGTTTGATGTAAGACGCGGAGGAACCACGATTCCTTTGAATGGTCTTCCATTCAGATTTTGCGGAGCATCCACTACATCAAACGGAGGCATGTAAATGGCAGTATCAACACCAACTGACAATGTACCGCGCGAACCTGTAATACCTAGTGTATTAGCGATCCAGACTGTTTGAAATGTTTTATCATAACGGCTATCATTCACTCTGTCAGCAAACGCTTGTCCAAGTACATAATTTTTACCTGCATTCACACCGGTAGCCTGGTTATCACTGTTTGGTCTGATACGAATGTAAGGACGACCATTGGTGATATCCCTTGTCATCATAGCAGGATTATTGGATGATGGATTCGTCAATGTACTACCGGTAACCGTTGCATTCACTCCTAATGTAGGATAGTTAAAGCGGTTGAACCACGGAGTAAGATTATTACCACCATCACCGGAAGAACCAAGAATATAACGACCATATTTCGGATCAGAACTATGATCACTCACAAATATTGTTTCTTTACCATAATCATTTGCTGGTTTGAAAGCATCACCATAATCAGCCCACAGATCATAGCCGTACGTTGCTTTGTTGGTAATGATACCAGTTAATGTTGTATAAGCATCTGTAAAGTCTGTAGCCTTTGCTGCAGCTGACCATCCTCTTGTGAGGTATGCTTTTCCAAGATAATATAACGCTACGCCTTTGGTAGCAGGTTTGCCCTGGAAAGCACCGTTTGGTGTATTTGGTAAATCGACTGCTGCTTCCGTCAGATCTTTTACGATCTGGTCGTATACATCTGCTATCGGAGCCTTGCTATCTGAAGCAGTGGCTTGTGTAATAAAAGTTGTATGCAACGGCACACTTCCGAATGTCTGTACCAGGTAAAAATACCAGTAAGCGCGAAGGAACTTTGCCTGTGCGATATATACGGCTTTGGTATTGGCAGGTAAAGAAGCAGGAAACGTAAGACCTGCTGCATATTGTAATACGCCATTCAATGTATTGATATCCTGGTAAGCAGTATTCCAAATGCCACCATTCATCGATTGACTGGTCAACCCGTTGTAATTAAAAAACTGTGTGCCGCTGGCACTTGCACCAGTCAGAACCTCATCAGTGCCTGCATTGGTTTGTATGGAAAATCCTTCCGTTCCCCATTGGTTACGGATATCATTATATACACCGGAGATACCAGCAAGGATACCATCAGTCGAATTCAGAAAGGATGGCGGAATTAATGAACGTGGATTTTCCTCCAACACTTTCTTACAGCTATTTGAAAGTAATGCAACACCAAACAATGCTACATAACTTATTTTTTTATAGAGCTTCATATTAAATGATTTAATAGATTAAAATTTCAGATTCACACCAACGTTAAACTGACGTACAGATGGGTTATTTGCATTTACACTCACCTGGCGGGTTGGAGCACCTGTGCTGCCACCTGCAGATGGTGAAGTAATACCACCACCATATCCGTTTCCTTCAGGATCAGGTCCGAAACCATCTTTCACAAAAGGCGAATAAATAATAAATGGATTAGCAACAGTCACATATACTCTTAATGATTTAATACCAGCACCATTCAATGCCTTTGATGGTATTTCATATCCGAAATTGATGCTTCTGCATTTGATGAATGAACCATCCTGGTAACCCAGTGTAGAAGCAAATAAGAATCTGTCAGTACCAGCATCAGGACGTGGGAACGCGTTGGTTGGATTAGTTGGCGTCCAGTAATCAACCTTCAGCTGATTTACACGGCTCTGCATGAAGAAAGGAAAACCTTGTCCACCGCCATCTGCAGTTATATAAGGTACCAATACTTTCATACCCATTCTTGCAAAGATGACAACTGATAAATCGAAATTCTTAAATGCAAAACGGTTAGTGATACCACCTTCCCATTTAGGTTGGAAGTTGCCAAGGATCTGCCTGTCGTTTGCATCGATCTTATTGTCCTTATTGATATCCTGTACTTTTATCTGACCCACTTTTTGTACTGGTGTTGTCTGACTGGCTAAACCAGGATCACCCGTTTGCCAGATACCAATTTTTCTTACATCATATATTACCGTCAGCGGTTGTCCTACAAACCAACCATTACCGATGTTAGCTTTTTCATTTGGCGTAGTTAACTCTACGATTTCTTCTCTGTTGTAATAGTAGTTCAGATCTGTTGTCCAGCTAAAACCACTTTTAGTTTGAATGTTGATAGAGGTTAAGTTGATCTCAAGACCATTACCTTTTGTTTTACCCAAATTCTTGGTAATGCTACCAGCACCATTACTTGGCGGGAGATTTACAGACAGAAGAATGTCTTTTGTTTTCTGACTGTATACATCTACTGAACCGGAGATACGATTTTTAAACAATCCGAATTCTACACCCACATTGCTTTGTGAAGTTGATTGCCATTTCAGATCCGGGTTAGGAAGACTGTTAAACACCAATGCAAATTGTTGTCCTGCTGCAGCCAGACCGAAATTATAATTACTTACACCCAATGCACCGAGGGTAGTATATGGAGAAATACCCTGGTTAGATGTTTTACCCCATCCACCTCTGAATTTCAGGTTGGATAAGAATTTAATATTCTGCATGAAACTTTCATTCGATGCTACCCATCCCAATGAAAAGGCAGGATAAGTAAAATATTGGTTGCCTTCTGACAATACAGAAGAACCATCTCTTCTTACAGTACCGGTAAAGAGGTATTTATCATCGTATGCATAATTAATACGACCCATGAACGATACCAGTCCTCTTTCTGCCATTGAGTTTGATCCCGGTGTTGTATTTGCAATGACCGTATTGGCAAGAGCGAGGTTAGAGAATTGTACGAAGTCAGCAGGGAAACCAGTACCATTGAAACTGCTTTGCTGATTATGATCTTTTTGTACGCTATACAAACCAGTAAAACCTATTCTGTGTTTTTGCTGAATTACTTTGTCATAAGACAAAATGTTTTCTACAGTATAGGCCCATGATTCCTGGTTGTTGACGTTGGCATTAGCCTGTGAGAAAGAAGTAGCCGTATTAGTATAAGTAAGAGGACCGTTATAACTACCACCCTGATCCTGTCTGTAATCCAGACCTACATTCAATCTGTATTTTAATCCTTTGATGATCTCATATTCACCATAGATGCTGTTGAAAGTTCTGATCCTTCTGTTCTTTGCAACGATCGCATCGGCTTTTGTTTTTAATGTCAGCGGACTCACGGCTGTTGCATCAGTAGAACCAATTGCAGGAAGCAGGTTCACTGATCCGTCTGCGTTCCATGGACTGGCCAATGGAGTTAACCTGATCAATCCGCCCGGTACACCACTACCACCTGGTGTATTAGAATAAGAAAGTGTGTTGGTAGCGATAATTCCTACTCTCAGCTTGCTGCTGAATTTATGATCGATCGATGTACGTAAAGTATATCTTTCAAAGTTTTGATTAGGAATGATACCTGTTTCTTTATAATAGCCACCAGAAACAGCAAACTGTGTTGACTCATTACCACCCATGATACCTAACTGGTGATTGGTAGTAAATCCCTGTCTGTAGATCAGATCCTGCCAGTTAGTAGATACACCAGCAGCAAGCGCTGCATTTTCAGCAGCTGTTAATGCATATGATGTAGTACCCGGTGATGTGCTGTTACCCAATCTTGCTTCTTCTTTGAAGGCAGCATATTCCGGACCGGTGAATACTTTTAATTTACCTAAGATATTACTGATACCATGATAGGCATCATAACTGATAATAGCTTTTCCTGATTTTCCTTTTTTAGTGGTAACAAGGATTACACCACCTGCACCTCTTGAACCATAGATTGCAGTAGCTGATGCATCTTTCAAAATTTCCAGGCTCGCTACATCATCGGGGTTGATATCATTGATGCTACCACCGAAAGGGATACCATCCAATACTACGAGTGGCTGATCAAGACCATCACTCTGTCCGGAACTGGTAGCCATAGAGCGGTTACCACGAATACGTATAGAACCTCCGCCACCCGGAGTAGAACTATTACTCACAATGTCAACACCGGCAGTACGACCTTTCAATTGATTGATCAGGTTTGGTGCAGGCACCTCGCGTAACGTAGTACCGGAAACAGAAACAACTGCACCGGTAATATCTTTTTTACGTTGTGTACCATAACCAACAACGACTACTTCTCCCAGATCACCGGCTGTTAATGCAAGCTTTACAGAAACACTGCTGCCACTGCCGAGTTTTACATTTTGCTCAACATAGTTGACACTGGAAATAATAAGTGTAGCGCCTGGAGCAGCTACGATAGAAAATTTACCATCAACGTCTGTGGTGGTACCGGTATTGGTTCCTTTTACCAGGACGGAGGCATTGGCAACCGGTTCACCTTTGGCATTGGTGACCGTACCTGATATCGTTTTACCCTGGGCAAGGGCGATATTCCCCGAGAGAAGGCCCAGTAGCATTACTGCAAAAAACATAGTTGTTTTCAGCAGCCTGCTCATAAAGACTAGTTTTTTTTGGCTTTGAGATTTTTTCATATTAATCGTTTTGAGAAGTAAACAGAATTTATATAGTAAACAGAAGTATGTATGGAGATTAGTAATATGATCAGGCATCGCGGATATTGAACCCATAGGAACAATACCGCACCTTGCACGGAAAGCTTTTAGTATCAGAATTTGTATTAAATAAATAAGGAGAGGGAAATAATTGAGTGATCGGGGTCATGGGAAATGACCTGTTGCTGGCTGCACGTAGATGAATACGCACACGCAATTGTGTAAGCAATGGCAAGATTGATCTCAGTCTCATTATGACAGCAATTAACGATGGTTGCGAAACCGGGTTTACCCGGTATTAATCCCAATGCAATCGATTGCAATATTTGGCAAAAAAAATTTAATTCCTCCTCACTCAACCACAGTTCATCAATCGGTGATCATCACCTGACTGTGTGTTGTACGTCTTTCTTAATTTGCCTGTAACCCTTTCCCAAGGCGGATTACAAGCATATTCTTTTTTAAAATTTTGTCTGAAAAAAAATGTCCTTCGCTTGTGATTAATGAGCTAATTTAGAGAAATATTTTAAATTTGCAACCGATTGCAAAAAAAATTATTAGTTTTCTGTTTTCAACCAGTTAAGTCTGATTGTCTTCCCGACTATTTGACCAAACAAACGCTGCCATTATGCACAAAGACATTACTATTTATGACCTGGCCAGGGAACTTAAGCTCTCTCCTGCTACCATTAGCCGCGGTCTGAAAGACCACCAGGCAATAAATAAGAATACAAAAAAACGTATCGTGGACAAGGCGGAAGAGATGGGATATCGTTTTAATACGTTTGCCAGCAACCTGCGTAAACGTAAGACCAATACGATCGGTGTAATCATCCCCAGATTGAATAGTTATTTCGTTTCTAATGCTATCGCTGCTATGGAAAAAATAGCGAGCGAAGCAGGCTATAATATTATTATCAGCCAGTCGATGGAATCAATGGCCAAAGAAGAAGTAAATGCAAAAACCATGTTTGATAACCGTGTAGATGGCCTGCTTGTTTCTCTAGCTTACGATACGGTCAGCATTGAACACTTTCAACGTTTCATTAAACGTAATATACCCGTGATCTTCTTTGACCGGGTACATGAAAGCGATGACAGTGTATCTGTAGTGATTGATAACTATAAGAATGCTTATGATATCACCAGTCATCTTGTACAACAAGGTTGCACGGGTATCATGCATATAACAGGTAATCTTAAAAGAAATGTTTACCGTGAAAGGTTTCGTGGCTATAAAGATGCATTGAAGGACGGCGGTCTTGACTATGATGAAGAGCGCCTGATCATTGGTGAACTGAATGAAGAAGCTGGTGCTGTTGCTGCAGAAAAAATACTGGCAATGAAAAAATTACCTGATGCCCTTTTTGTATCGAACGATGTATGCGCCGCCAGTTGTATGCGTGTACTGAAACAAAGTGGTATCCGCATTCCGGAAGATATTGCTATCGCCGGATTTAATAATGATCCTATTTCAAGAATGGTGGAACCAAATATTACCACGGTCAACTATCCTTCTTATCAAATGGGTGAGATCGCTGCCCGTCACCTGATCAACCATCTGAAAGGCACGGCTGATATTCATTCTACTAATAAGATCATTTTAAAATCGGAAGTACTTATCCGGGAATCCACTCTTAAAAAGAAATAACGATCCCGTGCTCAATACGAGCCGGTAATACTTGCACTATGATAACCGCGACCAGATCAATAATAACGTGGATAGCCTCTACATGGCTGATCTTTATTTGTTTTACTGCCCGTGCAGAAAATGGCTATGATCTCTGGCTGCGGTATAAACCTGTTACTGAACCTGCTTTACTCACTTCCTATCGTCAGCATGCCAGCGAAATTTTTCTGAATGGAAATTCTCCTGCTATCACTGTAGCAAAAGAAGAATTGTCAATGGGACTGAAAGGATTATTAACGATCGATCCGTCTTTTGTAAATAGTTTTCAGAAAAACGGCGCCCTGATCATTGGCACACCTGCTTCTTCTTCCATGATAGCGTCAGCAGGTTTACAAAAAAAATTACAGCAGGCTGGCCAGGAAGGATACATCATTTCAACAATACGAATAAATGGAAAAACCTGCACCATTATCGCTGCCAATTCTGACCACGGAGTATTGTATGGTGTGTTTGGTTATTTACGTTTATTGCAAACAAGACAACCTGTTATTTCACTGAATATTATTTCCGCTCCGCGTATTCAATTAAGAATGCTTAACCACTGGGATAACCTGAATGGAAGTATAGAAAGAGGTTATGCCGGTAAATCATTGTGGAACTGGAATCAATTACCTGACACCATCGATCCACGCTATAAAGATTATGCACGTGCTAATGCATCCATCGGTATCAATGGTACGGTATTGACGAATGTAAATGCCAATATACTTGCACTAACACATCCTTATTTAGAAAAAGTAGCTGCTTTAGCAAATGTATTCAGACCATATGGTATCAAAGTCTATCTCACCGCAAAGTTCAGTGCGCCGGTTGAGCTTGGTAAATTAAGAACTGCCGATCCATTGAATGATACGGTACAGCAATGGTGGAAAGATAAAATAAAAGAGATCTATGAACTGGTACCCGACTTCGGTGGTTTTCTTATCAAAGCAAATTCCGAGGGTCAGCCTGGTCCACAGAATTATGGACGTACACATGCCGATGGGGCAAACATGTTTGCTGATGCATTAGCACCTTACCATGGCATTGTTATCTGGCGCGCATTTGTATATAGTAATGAAGTTCCTGATGACAGGCATAAACAAGCCTACAATGAATTTGTACCATTGGATGGAAAATTCAAATCCAATGTAATGGTGCAGGTAAAAAATGGCGCCATCGATTTTCAACCAAGAGAACCTTTTCATCCTTTATTCGGCGCGATGCCAAAGACTCCGTTGATGATGGAGTTCCAGGTAACACAGGAATATCTTGGTCATAGTACAAACCTTGTTTACCTCGCTCCTCTTTTTAAAGAATGCCTGGAGAGTGATACTTATTGTAATGGCAAAGGAAGCACCGTTGCCAAAGTACTCGATGGCAGTATTCATCCTTATGCAATAACCGGTATGGCAGGTGTAGCCAATACAGGGAATGATACTGATTGGTGTGGTCATCCTTTTGCGCAGGCTAATTGGTATGCATTAGGAAGATTGTGCTGGAACTATTCTTTATCAGCTGAGCAGATCGCTGACGAATGGTTGCGCATGACTTACAGCAATGATGTTACTTTTATAAAGCCCGCTAAGAAAATGATGATGGCCAGTCGTGAAATAGCCGTGTCCTATATGACACCGGTTGGTCTGCATCATATCATGGGCGCTAATGCTCACTATGGACCCGGACCATGGACAAGCAGGATGCAAAGAGCAGATTGGACCGCTGTGTATTATCATAAAGCAGATTCTGCCGGGGTTGGTTTCGACAGAACAATAAAAGGTAGTAATGCTATCGGGCAATATTTTCCAGGCGCCAGGAAACAATGGGAGAGTGCATCTGCGGGCGATGAAAAATACCTGTTGTGGTTTCATCATGTGCCATGGACCTTTCGCATGAAGGACGGATTAACATTATGGAATGAGTTATGCAAAAAATACTATGCGGGTGCTGATTCGGTAAAATGGATGCAGCAAACCTGGAACTCACTCAAAGCTAAGGTCGATCCTGAAAGATTTGAACAGGTAAAGAAATTATTACAGGTACAGCATGATGAAGCAGTATGGTGGCGTAATTCATGTTTACTATATTTCCAGAGCTTTTCAAAGATGGCTATTCCATCCAAATATGAGCAACCGGATGGCACATTGGAATATTACATGAAATTGAAATCCCCGCCACCATCAAAGGATTAAAATATAAAAGGACAACCTGGATCAGTAAAAATAAAAAAGATGAAAAAAGAGAACATGAATAAGGTAGCTATTGTTACGGGAGGTGCATCAGGAATAGGATTAGCCATTGCCGAAAAATTTGCAGCGAATAATATCTATACTATTGTTATTGGCCGTGATAAAAATAAATTAGCTGCTGTAGAAAAAACAATCGGCAGTAATGGAACAACTATTCAATTTGATCTGACAGAATTAAAAAAGATCCCGGCCCTGATACAGGACATTCACCAACAACACGGTCATATCGACATACTGGTCAATAACGCAGGGATCAATCAAAAAAAAGAATTCACTGAAGTCACTGATGATGACTTTCAAAATATTCTCAGTACTAATGTCAATGCAGTATTTGCTATTTCACGCGAAGTAGTGAAAGTGATGGAGAAACAAGGTAGCGGCAGCATTGTCAATATCAGTTCAATGGCCGCACTATATGGTATTCCAAAAGTTATTGCATACACTGCTTCTAAAAGCGCTATTGAAGGAATGACGATGGCGATGGCTGTAGAACTTTCCCCTAAAGGGATCCGCATCAATGCGATTGCACCCGGATTTATCGCTACCGATATGTCATCCAAAGCGCTTAACGGCGACCCTGAAAGAAAACAAAAAGTAATGAGCCGCACTCCCATGGGCCATCTCGGCAAACCCGAAGATGTTGCTGATGCAGCGCTTTTTCTCGCTACTGATTCTTCCAAATATATTACCGGCACCAGCATCCGCGTAGATGGTGGAAATGCTTTAGGATTCTAAAAAAATTAAGAATTTAGGATTATGAATTATGAATGTGCAAACAGGCATAGGCCTGCATATTCATAATTCATAATCCTAAATTCTTAATTCAATCTTCTCTTTGCATTTTGTTAATACCCGTTAACCCCCGGTTAACCACACTCCCATTTCATTGCCGGGCAAAAAAATGCTACAACTTAGCAGGACAATTCTTTAAAAAAATACAATTATGAAAAAGTACATTGTCCCTGTCGTTGCCTTTTTACTGATCGGCACGATTGCGAATGCCCAAACAGAAAAAAAGACCGCTCCAAAAATGACCGCGAAACCTGCCACTACAGCTGGTACGTCCAAAACAACAACTTCCAGGCCCGCTACTAAGATGGCTGCGTCTGATAGCACGCATCATGCTGGTATGGCAATGAAAAGAAAAACTCATCCAAAAGCAACAAGCGCTGCTCCTAAAAAGACAGCAACAAAATAAGTAGTTAAGTGGTTTACAGGGTTCGGCTAGACGATCTCCTCCTACGGGGTCGTCTTTTTTGTGGTTAACCTTTTATTAACCAATGTTAACAGATGCCGTTTCGCTGATCAAAACTTTGTCATGAACTTACAGTATGATCAACCTGTTTATCCGTTCATCAACCATCCGGCTGGGCATCTTTATCAGCACCCTGATCATTGCTATCATTGTAGTATTCCAGTTGGTATGGTTAAAAGCTATCTATCATTCCAAACAGGAAGAATTCAATCGCGGGGTCATCAAATCGGTACGTGCGCTGTATCAGGATATCAAAGCAGATAATTATACTTACTCAACATTAAATGAACTGATCGAAAGTCCTGAATCACATCTGTACATCGCAAAGATCAATTTCCCGGTCAATAGCGATTCTGTTAGTCAGTACCTGCAATACGAACTGGAAGAGTTTGACATTTTCACCGATTGTCATATTGGTATTTATGATAGCAAAGCAGGTAAATACATTTACACGGAAGTACTGAAATCCGCTGGTACAAAGGAGAAAGAAAAAGATACAGCGATTATACCTGACAACGATCATCATGATGATCACCTCGCGCTTTATTTTCCGCGAAGGAGTCGTTATATACTTGCTGAAATGAATTTCTGGATCATCAGTAGTGCCGTATTACTGATAGTATTGCTATTATTTGGTTGGGGTCTATATTATTTCTACCGTCAAAAATTTCTAAATGAAACGCAGAAGGATTTCATTCACAATTTTACCCATGAATTCAAAACACCGGTAGCTGTTATCAGCCTGGCAGCAGATGTATTAAAAAATCCTGCGATCATAGAAAAACCGCAGAAACTGGATACCTACGCGGGTATTGTAAAATATCAATCGACGTACCTGCAAACGCAGATAGAAAAATTATTACGTTTTGCACATACTGAGTCACGACAGTTACACCTGAACAAAGAAAAAGTAGATATCCATGACCTGGTCAATGAAGCGGTATCGAACCTTACTCCATTGATCAATGAAAGAAATAGTCAGCTTACCCTGAGACTCGAAGCAACCAATCCATTCCTTATTGCCGATAGAGATTACCTGATCATTGTGATCACGAACCTGATCGATAATGCGATCAAGTATTCCAAAAACCCAAACATTGTTATCCGTACAGAAAGTAAAGAACATATGATCATTTTATCGGTAGCAGATAATGGAATTGGTATTGAAAAAAGACAATTGAAAAAAATATTTGAGAAATTTTTCCGTGTGCGCAATGACGAAACATATAATGCGAAAGGCTTTGGTCTCGGCCTGAGCTTTGTGAAAAAAATCGTAGATGCACATGCTGGCAAGATAAAAATCGAAAGTGTTCCTGAGAAAGGAAGTGATTTCACTATTGAATTACCTGTTTAATAAATTTGAATAAGATGCAACAAAAAGTAAAAATCCTTGTAGCAGAAGATGATCTTCAATTAGGATTTATCATTAAGGACAACCTGGAAGAAGCCGGTTTCCATGTTATCAATTGCCCCGATGGAGAGGTAGCCTGGGAACAATTTCAGAAAACAAATCCCGATCTCTGTATACTCGACGTGAACATGCCTTATCGTGATGGGTTTAGTCTCGCCCGTAAGATCCGACAGAAGAGCGATGTGGTTCCCTTACTTTTTTTAACTGCTAAATCACTGGAAGAAGATAAGCTGAAAGGTTTCGAAGCTGGTGGTGATGACTTTATTGTAAAGCCATTCAGCATGAAAGAACTGTTATCAAGAATAAATGTTTTTCTCCGGAGAAATAAAATGCTGGTGGTTAATGACAACAAATCATTTAAGATAGGACGGTTTACTTTCCTGGCAGAAGAACTACGCTTAACTGCGCCTGATGAAACACTGGCACTCACACAACGTGAAAGTGAATTGCTGCTGTTCCTTTGCCAGCATCCGAACAAAGTATTAAAACGCGAAGAGATCCTTTCAAATGTTTGGGGTAAAAATGATTTCTTTCTCGGCAGAAGTATGGATGTGTTTATTACGCGCCTTCGTAAATTACTGGCTTCTGAACCAGCTGTTTCAATAGAGACAATTCACAGTGTCGGATACAGATTTACTATGAATGAATAACCAGGTAATACTTTGAACGCTAGTTGATATTTGCCGGGAAGACGGGAAGGCGGGAAGGAACCGGG
>JBDTPD010000021.1:0-16991 GCA_039932855.1 Chitinophagaceae bacterium
CATCTTGTCTGGCTTCTTTATCGACGAATGAAAACTTATTTGTATTCATTAATTGCAGATGGTAAAGCATCTGCTTCAAAGAAAATGATAGTAATTCGCTGATTAAACCTCCTGGAAAGTTAGCAGGGTGATTATTCACCCTGCTTTTTTTTGCCACTTTCTTATTTACAATAACAATAATCCCCAGCATCACTGTCACCATATCCAAAATAACCGCAAAAAGTATTTTACTGCGAAGTGTACATAGACCAGATATCCTGGCAAGTGATAGTAGCAAAAAAAATTGACCAGGGGAATTTGGTTCTATATCAATTTTTTCAACGTTTGTATTCGTTGATTATGAACGGATCGCTGATACAAGAAACAATAGAGAGAGGAAATACATTTTCAAGACCATCTTTTTGATCATTAAGTAAAAGCAAAAATAGTCTGGTATCATGCAATGGCAGGCGGTCGATATATAGTAGTATGGGACGGCAGCATGAGGTAATTATTTCCCGGGGCAATTATTATATCAACCCATGTGAACTGTTCGGAGAGAGTTGAGTTTATCCATCCACATATTTATGCACTGCAACCTGGTGCAATGTGGCTGGAGTGATTATTGATACGATATTGTAAATTAGTACAAGTGATCTTTACTTCATAAAACAATAAGTATGGGAAAAAATAAATTGCTTCAGATGCATAACGTCGGCATTGTAGTCGAATCACTGGATGATACCATCTCATTTTTCGAAGAGCTTGGATTAAAGCTCGAGGGGCGGGGTATAGTTGAAGGAGAATGGTCAGGACGCGTCACCGGTCTGAGCGACCAGCGTGTTGAGATCGCTATGATGGTCACTCCCGATGGTCACAGCCGCCTCGAACTCTCGCGATTTCTTCAGCCTGCCGTAATTGCCGATCACCGTAAGGCGCCAGTGAACGCTCTCGGCTATCTGCGCGTAATGTTTTTGGTGCAGGATGTTGACGAGATGGTCACGAGGCTCCGCAAATTGGGTGCGGAGCTTGTTGATGAAGTGGTACAGTACGAAGATGTCTATCGCCTTTGCTACATGCGCGGACCTGAAGGGATTCTTATAGGACTGTCAGAGGAACTTGGTAAGAAATAAGCAATAAGCAATGTTTGCTTATTGCCTATTGCCTATTGCCCATTGCCAATTATATCGTCATTGTTGTTCCATTGGTATTCACATCAGTAAAGTTGGATAAACCTACCAATGGCAGACTAACTGCACCATTCCCTTCCTCGGAATCTGTACTTAATGTTCCTAAGTTCCATTCCGGAATGGAGACTAACGGTACTACTGTATTGGGTCGACCAGTTCTTGTATCTAAACCAAATACTAATACAAGGCTGGGTACCCATGCATCAGTGCCCAGTATACTTAACTCTATGCCACCATTCGACCGGATTTGACCGCGCGTGAAAGGCGTCAACGCATTTATAAGATACCAGTTGCCCGTATATCCTTCAAAGTCGTCCTGCGGAGTATCGGGTATTTGTTGCTGAACAGCCAATCCGCCATTTGCAGTGATCTGTAGTTGAACAGGGCTGTCTGTTTGCGTATCATTGTCACCGGCAGTATAAACCAATAACATTACGCGATTAATAACTGTATTATCATTACCTGAACTTACCAATCGCAAAGGCATCGACAATTTCCCTTCGGAAGAATCAGTGCTTAGCGAGTTATTGATATCAGTTTCCAACCCCAGTGCCACCACCTCTGTTGGTCTTTTTGGATCAGCTGGTATATTTCCTAATAACATCAGGTGTTGAGGCGACCATGCATCATCTGATCTTATACCAACCCGGATCGAGGAATTAGTCAATCGTGAAGTATCAAATATGTTTTGTACAGGAACACCGGCATTTTTAAAACCGGTACCCGATATAGCGGCCTGACCTTCATCGAGCCAGGCATCGTCAGGACCAATATCGGATAGCCACCCTGATGATGACAAAAATCCGAATTGCATGTCGTTGACATCTGTTCCATCAATGTTGATTGTAACATTAAGACTGCCGGCATCTGTTTCAGCATTGTCTTTGTTCCTGGTGAGCGTCACCAGCCAAAGCTTGTCAATTGTAGCCATAGATAAGGTTTTTAGGTTTGCTTATGGGGAGTGCATAGAAAAGTTAGGGCATTTTTTTTATTTCAAAATCAATTAGTGCTATAAGAATGGCTGGGATGAAAATTTTTACCAGTTAGTGGTATCGATAAAGCTTTTTATGAATTGATTTTTTAAAAATGAAATGTTTTTGGCTTTAAGAAGGGTGCGTATTGTAAAGCAGATGAGGGTTGCTCTAAAGTAATTCGTAGTCCTCATAGCATACAGATATTTAATTGGGAATCAACAACCGTATAAAAAACTGTAAACGAATTGTCCGAAATCCACCTATATAAAATAAAAAAACTCTCCGGAGAGAGCTTTAATTCAATCATTTAAAATTTTAAAAATTAACTAGTAGCCTCGTTTGGAATCGAACCTTTAATTAGCCCTCAAGAAGTTATAAAATGACCTTATAGTATTTTTTAAGTTTTATACCCGTGAAAGCAAATAGTAATTCCAAACCATTTATTAGTATTGGTAAGGGGTCTTGTTTTATCTTCCTAATTCATGTCAATAATAAATTGTGCTAATCAGGGCTTGCTAGAGTTCCATTTCAGTAGTATATCTCTAATGATTTCGGCAATAACCTCTTTGAACCGGTCATTTTCGAAAAGATGATACTGCAGTGCATCAAATGAATAGAACAGGGTTTGAGCCGTGTGTGCTATTTGAGGAACTGCCAAACTTGTTCCATGATGCGGTGCTATGAAAAGATCCTGGATAAAATGACTGAGTATTTTCACATTAAGACTTGCATCTGCCGGAGCTACTAAGAATTGCTTATGCCAATTGAAATAGTCATGAACAGATGACTCTACCCACTTGGAATTAAGATCATTAAAGCTGTGGGACCAAAATAAATGCGGAATTTGGGCTGGTAGTTCTTCTGAAAGATATACCCTCGCCAGTTGTTTTTGAATATCGGCAACGGTTTTGATACCTGGATCTTCGGATAGTTTTATGATATCCTGCCCGGTTAGTTTAATATTATGACTGGAAGTTTTAGATTCAATGATCTTTAATTTATCCGCTTCCCCAGGATCAGCAAGAATAACCTGATCCAATTGTTTCGGAAATGTCACATCGAGATACAAGTCCATTTGTTCGTCATCATGGCTAACAACTACTTTTTTTCCCAGTTGAGACCATTTTTTCAGTACTGAAACTAAACGTTCCATCGCCGGTAAACGCCTGTTTATTTTGTGAGCATCATCAATAATGATGATGTCATAGTCGCCCGCCTTGAGACGGAACTGATCGATTTCGGTTTCACTTACTTCTTCATTTCCGCCGGGGAAAGTTAGGATTCTGAAAAATCCTACTTTGAGATTCCTATCCTTTTCGGTAAAGCCCTTTGCAATTGAATTGGCAAGATGGGTTTTCCCGGTACCAGCCTTACCTCTAATGCTGAAGAAATAGTCCGATTTATTATTAATAAAATCAAGCGTCCTGTGATAAGCGTTTGCATTGAAATCACCAATTATATAATTATCTAAATCCTGATATGGGTTGATGCTGGTTTCCAAGAAAAAAGAACCTTGAGCAGGCAGAATATCACCTCCACCATAATAGACAAGCGGCAGAACAAATAACCCATGTCCTGCTTCAGAAATTAAATCAACCTGAAACCCGGGTATTTTGCCAATGAACTGTTTGATAACCTTTTCTTTAAATCTCTCAAACACCTTCTTTACGGATTCGTCGGCTGTTTTTAGTGTCAATACACTGTTTTCAAAACTGACCGGCTTAATATGTTGCCTGAGAATCTGGGGTATTGTCCTGCTTACTTCGGCGATACAAGCAAGCGTCTCTTTCCAAATCTCCTCTTTTGTATGTGGGCTAGTTACAATATCGGTCTCCTGCCAGTTTTGTAGGAAACTTCTTGCCAACTCAACCCCTTCTTTTGCTTCTTGTAAAAAATGGGACTTTAAATAATCTGTCATAGCTATTCCAGTAGCAAAGATCAGGTTGCCGGGAGATTTAAAACCATATATTAAATTACCTGTATCGGGCAATGTTTTCTGTGCTATCCTTTCAATGATCAATGAATTATATTCAGTGGGAATTGTTTCCCATTCAATATGCCGGTTATCCATCGACCTTGTCTGAAGGCAATATCCCCCACTCTTATCGTTCTTGAAAACCGGTGTTACAAAAGCGACGGGTGAGGAAACATATTCGATGTATCCACATAAGATATTTAATTGCTCAGCTGCCATTCAATAATTTCTTTTTGATAAGAAGTTTTTTGGTTTCTTCAAGTATATGCACATAATAGTCTTTTGACACAACTCCATAATTTTTTACGGGTATCATCGGTATGTGTAACGTATTTGTAATAATATGTTTAATCGTGGGTGAGAGGGCAAGGACTTCTGGTAAAATGATCGCTTCGATATTGGCTTCATTGAGCGCAATCGGATAATCCAACTGTACTTCAAGGCTTCCTTTCCTATCATCCTCTATTGTCTTATGTACTCCCGTGATAATGGAATGATAACCTTCCACCTGAAAGTGAATGTGGTCATAGTCCAGATTTTTCTGCGCATCCCCAGTAAAGTACGGGTCATTGCCATTAAAAAAATAATGGACCATCTTGTTCAATGCATCTTTTGTAGGGCTGACAAGAAATTGTTCCCTGGTCATGTTCTTGTGAAGAAAAGGTGAATACAGATCGAATGCCCCTGAGTCAAAAGCCACTGCCCGTTTTATGGTTGACACGGCATTATTATTAATAATAAAACATATAGGCATCATAAAGGTGAGTCGGCTATTGCTTAATTCAGACGATTTATAGGCAGGTTTTCCATAGAACAGGTACAGCAGATCCTCTCCATATACTTTACAGGGTAGTGGGCTGAGTTTCCCGCTATCCATAATATCCTGCAGATGGAAGGCCTCGCAACAATGAAAGAAGGGCAGCGGAGGATGCTTGATCACCGTTGTAATAAACCGTTCGTCCAGAAATTGTGTTTTTAGGCTCATTGTTTGGAAACCTCACAAGTTACGAAAGTTTCACCAGTGGGGAAAAGGCTTCAACTGCATAGGTCTTCCTGCTCAATGTAACAGAGGAAATAATCAAGGTTTACCCCAACTACGAATTCTCTTGTTTACCTCCTGCATTAATTCTTCGTTATTCTGGTAAATAAGATTACCTGTCACCAATTGATGCAACTTAATTATAGCATCTTTCTTCGAAAAAATTTGAGTTTCAATAAACTTATCGAAAAGCCAGAGCATGCCATGGTGTTCAATTGCTTTCTTTTTTGCATAAATTCGAACTGCTTTGTCGCTACTTAACAAAATTGCATCAAGTACATCTGCCAGGTATATTACTGATTTATCATTTTCAGATAGCGAGCGGGGATAATCACCTCTATGAATTGTTATACGTTGATCTTCAGAAAGTGTATGAAGGGTAAGCTTGCCAACTGAAATAAAAGCTGTCAGGAATTGTTTGTGTTCGTCAAATAATTCATTATACACATCAATAGTTGTGTGCACATCTAGCGGAAGGGAAAAGAATGATGGTGTGAGTTTTAACTCATGTATGTCAATAAAAATGCAGGCATCTGTGACAGCGATCTTCATCCTGCAAGTAAACTTTTGGATTTAAATTCTGCTAATTTCTGGTTTTTCAGCGATGCTGCTTTACTTACAGAAATAAACTCCTGTGCTAATGCTCTGTATAGTAACTGATCAAACCTATTGCTTACTTCGCAACCATGATAGTCTACCGGTTCCTCGACTCTCCAATTCATCATCTTAAGCATCGAAAAAAATTGTCTGCAATAATTTTGACTAATGATGTTAAGATCTTTGGCACGCATAACTATTGCCTGCATAGAAATTCCATATTCTTGTTTTATAGCACCCAGTTCTTGCACAGAAATGCGGAGACGTTTTTCTCCACCCATTTCTTTTTTAAGCACATCGGGATGAATTAGTAATGCGCCGGCGAACTGATGACACAAAGTTTCCCTTTGCTTTTCTGATAAGTGACGGATAGGTAACAACAGGTGGGCTAGCTCATGCAAAGCTGTGAAACGCTGTCGGTCGGCTTTGTTTATTTTACGTTTATTAATAACGATTACAGGTATATTCTCATTCACGAAAGTTTGCATACCATCATAATCCTCGCCTGCTTCAATTTCGATGATTTTAATATGGTTGTCTTCAAGTAGTTCATAAACTCCAGCTATTGGGCCATTACCAATTTTCCAACGCTCTCTTACAATAGCAGCGGCTTCTTCTACTTGTTGAAAAGTTTCTACTTTTTTAAGGTCGCCGACAGGATTTATAAATTCAGAGGAAAGCTCAAGAATTTCTTCTAGTTCCAGATATCTTGCTAAGTAATCTTTTGTTTGTTCAACAATGCGATTGACTTCTTTTGCTGGAAAATCCTTCAATTTGCGGTATTCAATCTCTCCAAGGCTAATTACCTTATCTCGAAAAAAATAATCAGGGCTTACCTCCAATGCATTGCAAAGATGACCAAGCATCTCGCTATCCGGTATAACCTCTCCCTTCTCATACTTATGTAAAGCCTGACGGGACACTTTTTTTTCTAAGACGGTTTCAAGATCCTGAAGAGAGTATCCTTTCATTAAACGAGCAGATTTAAATCTTTCTGAAAAAAGGGTCTTCATAATCAATGTATTAGCAATTAATGAGCCAGCGCAGCGTTGGTTTACAAATTGTGAGGTATTTGAAAGGATATTTGACCCGATGTTGTAAACGTAAGCAAGCTGTATGCAAAGTTACACCTAAGTTATCCACAGTTTACAAAACTTAAAATAATATTTACAAAAATAAGTAAATTTGTCAACCAAAGGATGTTAAAAATACTATGGCTCCAAAAGGATTAATATCATTTCTGTTCGGGGTAGTTGCCCTATTAATTTGGTTTTGCTGGCCTGGAAAGGAACCCGGGGTAACCGCCTTAAAGTTAAGCTTGGGATGGCTTGGGGTAGGAGCTATTGAATTTTGTACTTATTTATATGAAAATCGGAAAAGATTATCGATACTTCAAACGCAGTGGTTTAAGCGCAATCACCCAATACGCGCAACCGTCGCGTACCTATTTCGTATAGAGTGCAACGGAAAATACTTATTAATTAAAAGGCATAAAAACGATAATAAGGGTTATCAACCAGTTGGGGGCACATACAAGTACTTTAAAGAAGAGAATAGAAAACTTTTCGACGATTTGGGCATCGAGCCTTGCAACAACGTTCAAAGAGATGAAGATACCGAGAATGACCTTCGTATTATTATCAACAAACGAAAGAAGTTGCTTGACTTTTTGAAATGGTTTAGTTCACGCAAGGATCGAGAAGTTGATCCATTGCGTGAATTTTTTGAAGAAATGATCGTTCCAGGTCATGTCAATGAGAAGAAGTTTCGGCATATCAAATACATATTCATTAGAAAGCATGAAGAATATGTAAGTCCTTCTCCAGTGTATAAAGTAGATGAATTCAGGTATGCTGATATATATGAACTGCGACTTGAGACTGACGAGCAAAAAAAAGAGATAAGAGATCTTGTCGGAAAAAGTGATGAAATAATTTTTGCTACAGCAGATGAGATCAGGAAAGGCATGACTAATTCAGGACAAATCATTTTACCTCATACTTTTAAAATCTTACCAAAATGCTAGCCCTCGAAAACAAAGCAGTCCAAGCAGATGATCTGTTAGACAGAGCTGCTGAAGAAATGCAACTTGACCAGACACGTTATCAAAGAATGCTGTCAGCTTATAACTCAGTTAAGGAATGGGTAGAAGCTGACGAGAAATTCTTCAAACCCTATCATTATGATGTATATCCTCACGGGTCTGTACGAATTTTAACGACGGTTAAACCGATCGGTAGAAATGAATTTGATCTCGATATCGTTATACACCTGCGCTCTGGTCTCGCGAGTCATACTCCTGAGAAAATATATCGAGAGCTTAAAAGAAGACTTGAAGAGCATGAGACCTACAAAAAGATGTTAGAGCCAAAGAACAGATGCCTGCGTCTGAACTATGCAGGCGATTTTCATATGGATATCTTATCTGGGGTTCAGGAATATGATTCGGATGCAAATAGATTACTTGTTCCTGATCGTGAACTTGGTCGTTGGGTCAGTAGTAATCCAAGAGGGTATGCCGATTGGTTTTTGCAAAAAGCAAATATGGTAGAGGTGAGCCTACTTGAGAAAGCACTTCGTGCCGAAGCCTTACCCGCAGATGATTTTAGAAATAAAAAGCCTTTGCAACGAGCTGTTCAGTTAGTCAAACGCTATCGGGATATTTATTTTGAAAAAAATGATGAGTATAAAACTTCAAGCATTGTGCTTACCACTATTGCAGGTCAGTTTTATGCAGGACAGGCAAGTATTTTCGATACGATAGATCATATTGTGTCGACGATTGTTCAAAAAGTGAATTCTACCTTTTCACGTATTAAGGTTCTAAACCCTGTAAACCCGCAGGAGGATTTTACTGACAAGTGGGATAGAGAGCCAGGTTACTATGATGCATTCAAGAACTTCAGCATTCACCTGTATAAGCAATGGCAGGAATTAAAACGTGGTCAGGGGATCATCAAGGAGGGGGCTATACTGAAAGATCTATTTGGAGACGATCTCATAATAAGAGCTCAGAATGCACATACTAATGGAATAGAGAATTATCGTAATAAGGGATCATTGAGCATTAACCGCAGTACAGGAATACTTACTTCGGTAGCAAGTACTTTATCTTCAAAAATGCCTTTTAATACATTTTATGGTGACTGACAATGGAATTGATATGGTCGTAAAAGACAAAACCATTATTCAGCAAGCTGCTAGGATCAAAGTAAAGTATCCGCAATATAAGGTGACTACTACTACGTCGTCAATAGTCATTACCGGGTCGTTGCAACCAACGGCCAGAAGCGTGATGTATGATTTTCGCATTGAATATCACTTGTATCAACTACCGATTATTACTATTGCAGAGGGCCAGCTAGTCAGAAATGCAAAGGATGAGAACATACCGCATATGTACGAGCAAAAATCACTTTGCCTTTTTAGGCCAAAATACCGACAGTTCACTATGGCTACTTTAATAGGCGATACCATAATTCCCTGGACAAGCCTTTGGCTTTTCCATTACGAGAGTTGGCATATCACAGGGAAGTGGCACGGTGGTGGTGAACATCCAATCAGAGGGAGGAATTAATAATGCGAAGAAGACAACGTTACACATTACAGGGATTTGGGTGGGGTGCAGGTCTCACTGCATTAGCCGATATTGGTTTGCAATGGTTAGAGCATAAGCAAAGGGATGAGGCGTTTACCTGGAAGAGTTATGATGGTAAAAGGACAATGATAAATGCCACCTGCGGGGGAACTGTAGGGGGTGGAATAGGCGAGATTTTATATCAATTAGAAAGGGATCGGGAATACAAACGACCCTTTTATTCTGATGAGTATTTGAGAAAAGTACTAATGAGTAAAAGACTCTCGTCAGATAAAGGATTAGTTAAAAAGATCGAGAGATATCGTGCAAAGCTAAAAGAATGGCTACTTTCTGAGTTCAGTGAACATCTTGCGGCACCACCAGAAGACTCAGGATCTTATTATAAAAGAACCGCTCTAGCTTCCAACTTCGACCTTGATATCATTGTTCCATTCAAAAGGACTGCGCATTCTACTCTCAAGGAGATGTTTAACGATATGTATGAATCTATCGCAAGAAAGTTTGGAAGGAAAGCTGAGGTTATAAAGCAAACTCGTGCTGTAGGTCTTTGTTTTACTGATGGACCGGATGAAATTTGTATTGATATTGTACCAGGCCGAGAAATTAATAATTACAAAAAAGACAAGCTATTGAATTTGTATGTACGTCCTGAATTCTTTTGGCAGCAGGGTAGTTCATTTAAAACTGATATAAAAGCTCAACAGTTTATTCCAGTACGAATTCCTCATGTTCGCCCTGTAATTATGCTATTGAAGCTATATCGTGATATTTATTGTAGTGACTTGCTCACAATTCATATTGATATTGCGGCAACTGAAGCCATCAATAGAAATGGGTATGGAATCAACAGATCTCTTACCGAAAATTTGCTTAATGCAATGGATCTGTTGGCACAAAAACTAAACCAAGAAGCAGTCTGGGACAAGGCAAATTCAAACAACAACCTCAATGATAGAATTTCTATGTCAACCCGTTCTGAAATTAGTGGATTGTTACAGCGAGATATTGAACGAATTGTAGATGATCCACGATATTTGAAAGAGATTTTTGAATTGTAAAATGAATAGAAGGGATTTCAAATTAACCCATAATTGTTTAAAGCGTTCCAAAGCCGCTGTTGTTCCTGTATATCAAATCCGGACCCTGAAAAATGTTTGTTCCTGAAACCGGCAAAACTATTTGCAAATGCTTCATCGAGTACCATGTCAATAATTTCTTCATATATTCATTTTTGTTGTACGCCTTTATAAAGCGCCTGGCAAGAGAAATTCATTATTGAAGGGATGGAGTCAACATACGAACTGTGTTGGTCAAAATAAATATGGTCAAAAAGTAGCCTCGACAGGAATCGAACCTGTATCTGGAGCTTCGGAAACTCTTATACTATCCCCGTCCGACTGGCGTCAGCCGGGCGGGCATTGTACTACGAGGCCAGAAAAGTTGTAGGTTTTTAGTTCGTAGGTTATAAGTAATTAAGACTGTTAACTCATAACCTATAACTTATCACTTTATTAACCCTGTAATCTTCTATTATAAGACAACAGGCTTTAGGCAAACCCATGTTGACAGTTACCTTTTTTAACCAAAATCATCTTCTTCAATTCTGGAAATATCTACCTGTTCGGTCTGCAAAATTTGTTTCATTGACCTGAGAAACTCAGAGGTCCCAACTAAGAAATAGTCAAAACTTCTTGGATTAACCAAATGAGTGTTGAGTAAGTCACTATCAATTCTCTTTGTTTTAGAAGTTATAACGGTGATATATGAATAGTTTTTGAGTGCGATATTCTGCAAATCGTCATGAAATGCTGTTGATTTCACCGTTCTGTTGGTATAAAATAGAAATACTTTTCCCTTATGTTGCCTTTCCATCAATTCTTTTAGCATTGGAACAACTGGTGTGATACCAATTCCGCAAACCAAAAAAACAATATCCCCGATATTCTTTTTCAATGTGAACAGACCCATTGGCCCGAATATCGTTGCCGTTTCCGATGCATTCATTGTACAGCAACTTTGTTTGAAACTGCTATCGCTTACTCTCATAGCAAAACGTAAGGTTGGCTCACTTGGATGTGAAACAATGGAAAAAGACCGAAAAGGCATGTCTAAATGAGTGGTCCTGGGATTGTTGAGTTTTAGAATAGCATATTGACCAGCTTCGTGATTAAAATTAGCTGGCTTTTCAAAAATCAGTTCTAAGGTGTTTTCTGCAATGGTATTTTTTTGTAATAGTTTTACGACCCGACTATCCTTGATTGTGGCGAGATCATGCGACCCCCATTTTACTTTCTTGTTCATGGAGACAGCACATAAAAATCCGCTTGTAATGGCACCGGTAAAACCTCCGCCGGGAAAAGACCATGCAGATGCGAAGTATAAATTTTTTAAAAGCGATTGTGCCGGCATTCTTCGCAAACCTGATTGAGAAGGTGTTTGAGCATATCCGTAAGGTGTTCCTTTTGGATTAAGCGTGTATCGTTCAATCGTTTTAGCTGTCCCTACCTCATAATAATCTAAATGCTTAATAATTCCCGGGTAACACATCTCTAATTTTTTTAAAAATATTCCGGCAATTTTTTCTTTTTTAGCCTTGTAACTTACATCATCCAATCCTTCCCACTCAGTTAGATAATCAGTGGTACAAATTACTCCAAAGCTTTTTCCATTGGGTGCTAAAGCTGAATCCACCTGACTGTAATCTACAAATACAAATCCTTTCTTGCTCCAATCTCCCTGATAGTTTCCCTTAAGGTCTTTAGGGCTTTTCACATCGTCACCCTGTATAAACGTTGAATAATGTTTTACTCCGAATTGTTTTAAGTTGATGTTAAATCCCATGTAAATAGAAATTAACGAACATGATACATCAAAATCTTTTATCTTTTTTTTGAGTGAGTTACGATATGGAATGGGCAACATTTCAGCTACAAGTGGAATGGCTGCATTTGCAATTACGGAATTAGCATGTATGGTTATAGACTCGCTTGATTGATTAAATGAATCATGAAATGCAACGCCACAAGCTTTGCCATTTTCAACAAATATGGTTTGTACTTTTTTGCCTAACAGAACTTGTCCCCCATGGCTTTCTATATACTTCGATAAATAATCGGAAAGTTTCTGCGAACCTCCTTTTATAAAATGACCACCACCACCAATATAACTTGCTTGTGCAAGAGAAAAATATAGCAAAGACATAGCGTAAGGATCATCACCATAATATACAAGGTTGGCTAATAATATTAATTTCAGATTATCATCCTGAATTTGTTTATCGAGCCAATGCCCTATACTTGTTTTTGAAGCGGTTACCGTATTTGGAAACAATAGTGGCATAAATGGAAAAAGCAGAATGGTCTTCCATTTTTCCCGGGGAATTTTTGGCACTTCAACTAGTACACTATTGATAAGTTTAAAGAATAATTTGATTCCTTTCGTTTCATGGGGAAACTTTTCTATAAGTTTATTTTGAGCTTCTTCAGTTTGATGTGGGAAAGTAAAATCCGATTTATCCGATTTGAGATGGAAAAGTTCAGGAATTTTTAAGAACTCAACGTACTTATTGACATCCAGAAAATCGAAGATTTTTACTTTGGAATCCTTATCAAAAAGCCCATCCATTTCGTGCAGGCCCACCTCCATAAGATAGTCCTTGCGCTTAAAAGCTGTTGCGCATCCTCCTGGTATATAATGCTGCTCAAGCAGAAGTACTTTCTTTCCCATCTTTGATAAAGCTGCACCGGCAGTTAATCCACCCAAACCTCCACCAATTATGATTGTATTAAATTGTATCAAAATATTTTCTGTTGAATATTTTTGCCAGGTTTAACATCGATAATTCTTTATTCATTTCCGTGGAAGAAGACGCAGACTATAGACCAATTAAGAAAATTAACGTGGTTATAAAAAGAATGATGCAGCTAAGCGTTAACGTGCCTATTGCACCCTTATTTTGTCTCTTTCAACTGTTGCCAGGTTTTTTGGTTTAAAAATTATGATTGTCAAAATTCCCCAGATTGTAATTAAGAAACCCATATAGCTTACAATGTTTTTGTCTGCGAGGTCTGTCGTAAATGCAATGTCAACGGTTGAATGAAAAACGGCACAAATTAAAATACTTGCTCTTGTTGAATTAAATAACCAGGTCAACAAAATACTACCAGTCAATAAACTAAAAACCCAGCCAACAATTCCTGCAATGTCCATTGTTGTGTAACCACTCCGGTAAAAGAATAAAGGCAAATGCCACAATGCCCAAAAGATTGTAAGGACTATACTTGCTGTCAAAGCATTCATTTTGCTTTGAAGTCGGGGCAACACAAACCCACGCCAACCCACTTCTTCACCGAAACCAAAAAATACAAGGTTGTAAATAAAAAAAATCAGCAGATTGAAGTTTGGAAATTCTTTGGTCGTTAATAATCCTGTCAGAATTATTGGTTTATCGTTAACGAAGTGATTAATTACTGAAGCGATTATTGCAAGAAGGAAAGGACTGAATAATGCAACTGCCAGGTAGATGATCGGTTTTACCCGAAAGCATTTTTTTAACAGCGTTTTCAATCCTTCAGTTTTTAGGAAAATCCAGGTTGTCAGGAAGGAAGCAACCAAAGGCCCAAGTCCGCCAAGTCCGTGATGAAAAGGTAAAGTCGGTAAATTGGTCAAGCCGAAAACATGTCCATATAAAGGCAACCAAATTATCCACGAGATTAAGTATGCAAGTCCAAAATATGTTAGTAATTGTTTCACTCTGGGAGTTTTTCTGATTTAGCAAATAAAGCTTTTACCTTCTTATTAAACTGAATAGGTAAATTTATTTTCCCGATAATCAGGATAATCGCAATAAATGAAATAAAAATTGGAATATAAATCATAATTATTTTGTTCTCACTTTTTGTATTGATTTCTTATTTGTGGTAGCAGGGCAACAAAAATTATTACAACTGCTAAAAACATATAAAAGGTATGCAGCCAACTTACTGCCGAAAGAAATGCCATTTGTATTTGTATCCAGAAAATTAATACAAAGGCAATATAAATGCTGTATGTCCACGACCAGTGCATATCACTGAAAAAATTAAACCGCTCTGCCAATTTTGATTCAGTTTTTTTGAGTAAGGCGATTATCAGGAGCAGTGGAGCAATTCCAAGCATCAAAACCAAAATAATTCCGGGAAGTAAAAAACTGTTGAATGGCGAATGATTCAGCATTGATAAAGGCATACCTATTAACTCTCCACGCGGAGAAATAATCAAAACTCCTCCACCTCCAATTGCTCCTATGCCTAAAAAGGCTAATAAGACAATAAGAATATTTCTGGCTGATTTTGTTTTCATTATTTCACAATGAATTTGTAGATGAACAAGACAACGATTATGAAAAAAAGAATTGTATAAATTAACTTGTTGTATTTCGCTAACCAGGCAGGTAAAAAGATATCAAAGTTGTCTTTTGAAGAATCAGAATATTTTCGGGCAACTAATGTAAGCGGACAAATACCTTTAAAAATTAGTAAGACCAACCCTTCTAAAACGATAATGCCAAAACAAATCCAAACCCATTTGTCAATTTTATTACTGATAGCTGCATACAGTAAATAAAAAATTACCACATTCATGAATAGCCATATTGCGGTATGAATAATTTTGATAGTTGTAAGTTTTTTCATTGTTCTATGGAAGGTGTTATGTTCTTACAAACCAATCAACAGGCCGCCTTAGTGAAACTGGTTCAGGATAATTTTTTACATAGCCCACCCGTAAAATAAATTGGATGTTATCGCTTATGCCAATTGATTGGTTCACCACCTGATTGGTTAATGATTCCTCCAATATCTGTGTCATCGGATGTATAGCAATGCCTTTTTCCCGTACTTTTAAAAATAGCCGCTGCATCCGTTTTCCTGTTTCTAATAATGTTGCAACTAAATTGTCTTTACTCGTAATCAATAACCAACCTGCTGATTGCGATACCTGCTTTATAACATTATCAATATTTTTATCTCTGAAATTATTTTTCATAACACTTTTCTTATTGTAGAAGTTACGAACTACCCAACCTGGTATTCCTTCTATTTCCATGCTGGCAGCAGTAAGCCCATCATAGTATTTTTCAGCATCTTTGCTTGAGAACCGTATCCATTCTGACAATTCTTTTTCCGCAGGATCACGATAAGATTGTATTCTGTTTGCTTCAATAGTTTGTTCATTCAGGTAACGATATTCTTTTGCATTATTCGGTATGAAAGTGAAAAAACGGGATTCTTCATTAAACAGATAAATGGCATCTTCTTTTTTTAATAGATCATTGAGATAATTTGAACGTACTGTTCTGCGGCTTTTTATGCTGGCAATATTGAACGCAGATGCATTACCTGATTGGGTAAATTTTACATCCATTATATTTTCATCCTGGCTGGTTGAAGCCAGTATGTCGAATAGACAATTATAGCCGGCATTACTGGCTGCATATTCAAGATTTTGAACGAATGCACCTATTGACAGTACTGTTTCTCTTTGGCTCGGGTCAACGGCAGGAAGCCATTTGCTTTTATCGTTGCAAATAATCCAATGGTAAGGTTCGATGTATTTTATAAACCAGGGTTGCGTATTATGTCCGCTTGGCGCGAGAGAAGCTAAATATAAAATTTCCCTTTCGTCGGACTTAAGGAACGATTTATCAGAAGGAGTAACTTTAATATTATTTCTGACAAAATTATGCCTGTCGCTCAATAGATAGGTTACACCGCCGGCGACTATGATAGTACCTGCAGCAACTCCTAAAAATTTTCTCCTATTCATTTTAATAGAGTTATTAAAACTTGAAATTAGACTTAATAGAGAAGAGTATGAGAAGGTTTCCTGGAGAAATATTACCCTGGATAATAATTACCACGAATTTATAAGATGCATTAGCGCTAATTGCCCGTCTGAAGGGCAATACAGAGAAGCAAAAAAGCGGAACTTCTGATATTATTTTTCAAAAATTCCGGTTGAGTAGCCCCGAGGGTCTCAGAATCGAACCTTTTACTAAATGCTTTGAAGGAATTTGTAGGAATATGATGATAACTCCCTGAATAAATCGACAGGAAAAAGTTCGGGGTTTTGAGGATACCGCCGTATAGCCAAACCCCTTGTTAGCTGTTCGTGCATTTTTGACTTCGCATTATGCTCTATGGTAATCAGCTTTCCAATTCATTACTGCTTGCTTAATTTCTTTAGGAGTTAGATTTTCCTTAAGGGTCCTCTCCACTAAAGAAACAAATTCTTCATCACTCGCAAAGCGTAATGCAATTATCTGGTATATAGTTAAGCTATGGGGAAGTGGATTTCCAGTTAAAACGAAATATCTGAAATTCTCTTCTGCCCGGACAGCTCTGTCTTGTGCTTTGAGTGCAAATGATCTGCTGTGAAATGATACGCTGATTAAGGTAAAAACTAATAGTAGAAATAGCGACGAGTATAATACTTGCTCAGTTTTACAGGTAATTAAATTGTACAATGCACCTGCAATAAGTATAACCATTGCTAAAAATGTAAGAAAATGATAGAGCGGTACATAATGTACGTGGTTCTTGTATGCCTGTTGTTTCTTTTCTTTTTTCATTTGTATTGTGCGAGATCCGTTAATTGATAT